>NZ_JAVWUP010000308.1:0-2325 GCF_036667095.1 Gordonibacter sp.
AGGCTACCGGCGATGAAGGAAGAATCCCCCGCCTTTAGGCGTGGGGAGTGTCAACTCAAAGGGCTGCATCACATATTGCGGAGGGACCGCCTTTGGTTTTGCGGGGTTTTTCACTACCAACCTTCCCGAAAAGCCATGCCATCCCTTTTCAAGTGATTCGTTCATTTCAGTCTTGAACTCATCAAGCGAGGTGTTGTAGGCAGTATCTAGGTCGTTGGTAAAGCGAGTATTTTTATCTCCCCAGCGAAACTTCAAGGAACTGCCGCCTTTTATCACACCAGTTGAGAGCATTTGCCCCACAATGGTATTCGCTATTAGGATTCTCGTCTGTATGAAACGCTTTCCAGAACCAGAAGCTCTCTCGATTGCTACGTCGAGATTTCTTCTGGTATTCGGCTGCCTCACCATGCTCACTCCAATTCTTCGAGAAGCTCAGTCGCCTGTTTATTGGTAATATAGCCTTGACGTGTGGCTTCGCGCGTCGCGTCTTCCAATCTTTCAGGCATCATAGTTTCCCGACATGCCCGGATAGCATCGTAAGCGCTTTGAGAGGGAATGTTCTCGTAATGGGTAATCGCACCATCGGTTTTAACCAGCACAATATATTCAGGCAGCTGCTTCCTGATGCGTGATGGAGTGGCTATGAAGACACGGGAAGGGTTCGTCGGTGCCAGTTCCAGCATTGCAATGACTGATTCGCCGTAAAGGTAGGCATGTGGGCCAACGAGAACCACGGCTTCAGCATAGGCATCGTAAGGTGTGGGAACATAACGCGTTAGTTTATAGACGCCATGACCGCGCTTTTCCAGACGACCACGTTTCGCTAGCATACTCATATCCTGATCTGACACACCGAGCTCTTTGGCTTCGGCAGAAGTAATCAAGCCATAGTTATCAACAGCGATCTCATATATGTCATCATAATAGGTCATGTCAAAACCTTAACAAAAACGTATAGGTTTTGGCAATAGGCAATCGTGAATAGAAAGCAGAAGTTGTTTGTTCGGTAATTGCCGTCGGTTTTTTGTTCCTGGCCATCCTTGTATTTGCATTTGCTAAATGCGTAAGCCTTCAAGTTGGGTATCAAGGTGAGGTGCTAGTTCGTTGCGTAAGAATATTGCGTGGTACACGAGCTAGGCAGATTTGGTACACAAATGGTACACGGCGGTGTTCCCTCGTCCGCCCTCATGTTCGTTCGTATTACTTACCGAATGACGTAATACCAGATCAACATACGTCAAGGTCCTCAGTAGGTATGTATAATTCCCTGTTAGAACAGAAGGGCGATACCATGTGCCTTTTGGCTTCGAGTCCTTTTTCAGAACAAGAGGTCGTTCGACGTGCCGGCGCATGCGTTTCGCCAGCTCATTCCAAGGCGTTCTGGCTACGCACTCGCAGCGATGGCGCGAATCCATGCGTTTACCGCGTCGACCGCATTTTCGAGATACGCTGGGTTCCTTGTTTCGAATAGAATCCATTTATCTGAAAAGT
This sequence comes from Gordonibacter sp., assembly GCF_036667095.1. NCBI lineage: Bacteria > Bacillati > Actinomycetota > Coriobacteriia > Eggerthellales > Eggerthellaceae > Gordonibacter > Gordonibacter sp. The sequence goes on from NZ_JAVWUP010000308.1 coordinate 1,492, forward strand.
CCTAAAAATGTTGCAAAAGTATTCTGTAGCGATACAATTGCAGCATGAATAGAAACAGCTACCAATCTACAATGAACGAGCTTTCGGCTTCGGAGGGTGTTTTCACCACTGCGCAGGCATTGCGTTTCGGCGTGCCGCGCAACGTGGTCGCAAAGGCATGCGAAGCAGGGGGGCTTGTGCGCATCGCCCATGGAGCATACCGAATGGCCGGAACACCGGCATCGCAACTCGATGACCTAGTGGCCATCTGGAAGCTCACCGATCCTTCGAAGATGACGCATGAGCGAATGCCGGTCGCCGCTTGGGACGGCGTAGCCGTCGCAGGGAGCACGGCGGCCTCAATACTCGGCATCGGGGACTTCTATCTCTCCCCCTATCGAATCCTCGCTCCAAGACGCTTCGGTTCACGCAATACTGAAACAAGGTTCGGGGCACGTAGCATCCAGCGTGACGACGTGTCTTTCGTCCACGGCATCCCTGTGACGCGCACTGAGCGCACTTTGATCGATCTCGTTCTCGACGGCGAGGATCCATCGCTTGTTCAGGACGCACTTTCCGACGCACGGGTGAAAGGACTCGATGAGGAGAGGCTGGAGCATCTTGTGTCGCAAACGAAGGCATCCACCAAGGCGAAAAAGACGATGGAGCGACTTTTCGAAAGGAAAGAATAATGACCTATAGGACCCCTGCGGCTCTGGAGATGGCGGTCAAAGCCGTCGCGAAGGCATCCCCTCTCGATACCGGTAGAGCCGTTTCGGGATTCTACTTCCACAGGTTTCTGTGCCGCGTGTTCAGCAGGCCGGATTCGCCTTTCATGCTCAAAGGTGGCCTGAG
>NZ_JAVWUP010000309.1:0-2295 GCF_036667095.1 Gordonibacter sp.
TAGGTACACAGAGCGAGGAAGTTCTCTTCGGAAAGTGCCCCCTCATCATATCTTGAATATAGCGCCAACATGAGCGGTCTGATTGGCTTGACCCAGAGATCTGCTATGTGCCCGAACGCTTCTCTGAGGCTAGGATTGGTCTCCTGCCCGAGGAACATGTTTGCATACCGTTGCGCATATTCCATCAGCTCAGAAAGCAGCTCTTCCGTGTCACCTTCAAAGTCATCTTCCTTGAATCGCTTGAACTCGTCGTACGCTTCGTCTTCTTTGGGCTTCCTGTTCGGTACCTTAAGCCAGAGCCAGTACCACATGAAAGCATTAAACTCGCCTTCATTCTCGCGTCCGAAAAGCTGTTTGATAGGATGCCAATAACCTTCATAGAGCCTCGTCTGTTCGTTGTTGGGCAGCGACATGAGAATGTAGTTCCTGATGAGATCGATGGGCGTGAGAGGTTTACCTTTGGAATTCATCGATTCGAAAATGAGCTGGGCATTGTCTGTGGCAGGATCGAGGCTCGTATCGATGATCTGGATGTTTCGGAGTCCTGTCCACAACGTCTTTGCATCAAACGATCTCTCCCTCACCTTCGTGCGAAACCGCTTGTAATTTTCTACTATCAGTTCCGAGCAGTCCTTTGGCATCGCCATGTCGCCTACGATGCTGAAAAGCGTGTCGTGGTCGTCTTGGGAGAGCACGAGTTTGTAGCGTGAATCGCCGATAAGGTCATCGTTATTGAAGAGATAGCTCTTGCGCAAAAAAGACACCCTTGTATCCGTGAGGAAGGATGCACGGTCCACGTCTTCCTCTAGCCACTCGACAAGTGCGGCGATGATGAGCGAGAGGGTCGTCATCCTTTGCTGGCCATCAATGAGGAGCATCTTCTTTATACCGGTGAGTGTGCTTCCGGATTCAGGAATGTAAAGCACTGACCCGACAAAGTGAGGCATCCCATGAATTCCCGCACGCATGATGTCGGTCCATAAATCGTCGCATTGTCTCTCGCCCCACGAATACACCCGCTGATAAACAGGTATCACAAACTGAGTGTTTGCCGTCCCGAGAAGATCAAGGAAAGATGCCTTGTTCGCATCCATACGCATACCTCATTCAAAAATAGTCGCATCTATGAGGCTTCGATTATACCTTGGATGCAGGACACTAATCAGGCTTGTGGGGTCAACAATCTGAAGAGGCCAGATATCGGGGGCGAACCGAACTTCGGCACACCACCCCCCGAATTGTTCGCCGCTCAGCCCAAAGTTAAAGTTCCCACCAAGATTGCGGCAACCATATATGCGCCTAGACTTGCAACCGCACTGCGAAGGGCGTGGGCGTCCTTGCTCCAGAAGCGATTGTCGTGAACATGGCGCTGCGCCCCAGCGCTCTTCGGTCATGGGCGAGTATCGAAGGGAAGCGAAACCCGCCAGGGCTTCGAGTTTTCGGAAGGTCTTGGACAGGTGCGGCACTCTGCCGAAAAGTTTTTGCGGCCCTTGCACGCCGCGCGGTTCCCGGCCGAGCATGCGGGTTCTAAGGCCACCGGGGCGGGACGCACGGAGGAGGTCGGGGTAGAGACGGGGAGATCGTGCCCGCTGCGTCGATGCCGTGCGAAAAGCGCCCGAAAGCTGAAACGGTGCGCGGGTTGCTGGTAGAATGAAGCAGACGCGGGAAAGGACGTACGTGGATCTGAGCAAACTCGACGAGTACAAAGAGGGCAACCGCCTCGAAGTTAAGGCCGCCCAAGGAGGCATACCGGATAGCATCTGGGAGACGGTCTCGGCGTTCGCAAACACGTCGGGCGGCGTCATCGTGCTCGGCGTCAAGGACCGTAAGGGCCATCCCCTCGAAGTGACGGGGCTGCCCGACGCCCACAAGATGCTCGACGACTTCTGGAACGCGGCCCTCAGCAAGGACAAGCTGAGCGCGAGGTTCCTGCAGGACGACGACGCGCGCATCGAGGACGTGGGCGGCAAAGAGGTTATCGTCATCGAGGTGCCGAGGGTGAGCAGGCTCATGCGCCCCGTCTTCCTCAAGAAGGACATCCTGGGCGAGACGTGGCGGCGCACGCACACGGGCGACCACCGCTGCGCCCGCGAGGAAGTGCAGTCGATGCTGCGCGATGCGGAATCCTCGAGCGAAGACTCCCGCATTGCCGAGAACGTGAAGATGGACCATATAGACTCGGAGACGGTGCGGCGCTACAGGGTGCGCTTCTCCGAGAAGAACGCGAACCATATTTGGAACGCGGTATCAGACGAAGAATTCCTGGAGTTCATCGGAGCAGCGAAGAAGGACAAG
>NZ_JAVWUP010000310.1:0-2290 GCF_036667095.1 Gordonibacter sp.
CGCCAGAACGTCCACGCGTCGGGGGCATAACGCCCTAGCTCATCTTCTCTTGTTAGTAGGGGCATGAGTGTCCTAACTCATCGAATAGGCCGGACCTGCAGGCTCGGTTCGGTATGCATTTTGAAGTATACACCACCACCACTTTGCGTGTCTGCTAACTCCGTGCTCCTCGCTCATGGCGCCGGTTGGCGAAGTCCTACCTTTCCATTAGTTGTAGTATGCGCGGTGAAAAGTCCGAAAACATGGGCTTTTCGAGGACGAGAGGGGTCTTAAATGCCATATTAGTGTCGCTTCGCTAGAATATTGGTGGTAATCGACTTGCCAAATGGGCGCTAGCCCCGTATTATTAGCAATTGCTGTTTTCATTCGGCATCAAGCCGGGTGCGATCGGAACCATTACGTAAGAAGCAAAAAGGAGTTCACCTTCATGGCAGTGAAAATTCGCCTGGCCCGTCACGGTGCCAAGAAGCGTCCGTATTACCGTATCGTCGTTGCCGACGCACGCAGCCCGCGTGACGGTCGTTTCATCGAGGAAATCGGTCGCTACAACCCCTGTGTCGAGCCTGCAATGGTGCAGTTCGATATGGAGAAGACCGACCAGTGGATCAAGAATGGTGCGCAGCCGACCGACACGGTGGCTCGCCTGCTCAAGAGCGCTCGCGAAAGCGCGTAGCTGCCATGGCCGAGCAGACGGAAGACATCGTCGGCCTCGTCGAGTCCGTCGTGCGCCCGCTCATTGAGTTTCCCGATGAGCTGCAAATCGAGTCGAGCGATGCCGAGGACGGCTCTATCCTCATCGAGGTTCGTGTGAACGAAGAGGATGCCGGCAAAGTCATCGGTCGTCAGGGGCGGGTCATCAAAGCCATCCGCACGCTCGCCCGTGCCGCTGCGTCGCGCACGAATACCCATGTCGAAGTGGAGCTCATCGACTAGATGCGCACCTGGATCGACGTCGCCCATCTGGCGAAAACAAAGAACTTGCAGGGAGGGTTCGTCGTGCGCAGCGCGGCGGGCCTTCCCTTTTTGCTGGAAGAGGGCATTGAAGTTGCGTTCGTGCCTCCAGCGCTTGATGCCCCGCGCCGCGCCCGCGTCGAAACCGTCGTGCCTTCAGGCGAGCAGGCGGCCGTGGTGACGTTCGACATTGTGCGCGACATCGACACAGCCGAGAAGCTGGCGGGCTGCCACTGCTTGGTGCGTCGCGCCGACCTTCCTGAGGGAGTACTCGATGCACCCGAAGCCGATTGGGCTGGCTGGCAGGTGCGTGACGCGTGCGCCGGGATGCTGGGCATGGTCGCTAGCATCGAGGAGATGCCGGGGCAGATGATGCTGGAGGTTGCGGCGCCAGACGGCCGTGCGATCCTCATCCCGCTGGTGGACGAGTTTGTGGTCGAGGTGGACGAGGACGCGCGCCTGATCGAGGTAGACGTGCCCTCCGGCCTGCTGGACCTGTAGCCCCCGTGTTGCGTTGCTCGGTGCCGGGGCAGGCAGGCGTCCCAGCTTCCGATCGGACAACACCGGAACCCTCCGACCTGCGCGGTTTGCTGAAAGGACGCATCACATGATCATCGAGACGCTCTCGACGTTTCCTTCCATGTACGACTCGGTCATGGGCACGTCCATGATGCGTATCGCCCAGGAGAAGGGCATCCTCCAGTTCCACGCTCACGACCTGCGCGACTGGACCCACGACCGCCATCGCACCACCGACGACGACCCTTACGGCGGCGGCGACGGCTTGGTCATGAAATGCGAGCCCATCTTCGAAGCCTACGAGGATATCCTGCCCCGCAACCCCGCAACCTCCGGCCATCTTCCCGTTCTACGTCCTCACACCATTTTCTTGAGCCCCGCCGGCCAGCCCTTCGACGACGCACTTGCCACCGAACTGGCGCAAGAAGAGCGGCTGCTGTTCGTCTGCGGCCACTACGAGGGCATCGACGAGCGTGCCTATGCACTGGCCGATCGCACTATCTCGCTGGGGGATTACGTGCTTACCAGCGGTGAGCTGGCCTCTATGGTGATCATCGATGCTGTCGTGCGCAAGCTGCCTGGCGTGCTGGGTGCCGAGACGGGAGCGCTCGGCGAGAGCTTTGCCGACGGTTTGCTGGAATATCCCCAGTACACGCGCCCTGCGGTATTCCGGGGCGTCGAGGTTCCGCCGGTGCTGCTTTCGGGCGACCATGCGCGGGTGGCCCGCTGGCGACGGGATATGAGCCTTGAGCGCACGGCGCGCCTGCGCCCCGACCTGCTCGACGGCGTCGACCTTTCGCCCGCTGATCGGGAATTTCTG
>NZ_JAVWUP010000311.1:0-1400 GCF_036667095.1 Gordonibacter sp.
GACTTCTCCAATCCCGAGGCGTTCGCGGCCATGGGCGAGGTCTACCGCCGCAACGTAGAGTTGTGGAAGGATGTGTTCGGCATTGACGTGGCATCGACCAAGCTCGAATGCGCCCTTGAGGCCTATGAGCACGGCAGCAACCCACGCGTGGATGAAACCCTTATGGTCGAGGGTATGCCGGGCCTGTTCTGCTCGCGCGGCGGCGGCGTGTATGGCGCGCAGGGCGGCTCCTCGGTGAATGTGGCCTACCGCGATGGCTCCTACGCCATGATGAAGGCCATCGAGTACGCCGAGGGCGCCGGCAAGGACAAGCCGAAGGCGTTCGCGTTCGATGCGGTGGAAGAGGAGATCAACCGCCTGCACGAGATGCGCACTCGCCAGGCCGGCGGCAAGCGCCCGCAGGAGCTGACGCGCATGATCCAGCGTGCCTGCTACCAAGCCTGTCAGCCCACGCGCGAGAAGGTGGCTGTGGAGCAGGCTGTGGCCGAGCTCGAACGCATCCGCAAAGACGAGATGCCCAAGATGACGTTGGGCGATGCGACGCTCACCTACAACACCGACTGGAAGGCGGCCGTCGAGGCGTACAACCTGCTGGACATTGCCGAGGCAAGCTCCAGGGCGGCGCTCATGCGCGAGGAGAGTCGCGGGCACAGTTATCGCCCCGAATTCCCCCAGGAAGACCCGGCCAACTGGACGTGTAACATCATCGCTAAGAACGTGGACGGCCAGATGAAGCTAGAAACCGTTCCCGTCGTCGAACTCGACTAACCGCCCGCGCGCTCGCGTGATACAGGAGGCATCATGAAGATCAAAGTACAGAAGTACAATCCGTCAACAGACGCCGAGCCCCACTTCGAGGAATACGAGATCGACCATACCGAGCACATGACGCTGCTCGAGGCGTTGGTGAAGATCAACGACACGCTGGACCCCATCGCCTTCGACTACAGTTGCCGTGGGCGCGTGTGCGGGCGCTGTGCCATGACGCTGAACGGCACGCCTTGCCTTGCCTGCGTGACACTGGTAGAGGCGTCGGGAAAGAACGAGGTTACGCCGCTCAAGAACTTCCCGGTGGTACGCGACCTGATTGTGGACAAGACGAAGGTTACCGACAAGGTGAGCCGCATCCTTGCCCGTCAGCGTGCGTTCGATTTGACGCTTGACGAGGTGAAGGCTCCGGTAGACGCTGCCCTGCCCAAGAAGCTGGAGCCGCTCGAGTACTGCGCCCGCTGCGGCGTGTGTACGGCTGCATGCCCGGTGGTGGAGATGAAGGGCTTGAAGTCCTACTTGGGGCCCACGGGCATGATTGCCATCGCCAACCGATTCTATGATCCCTACGATCAGGGCGACCGCGTCGTCGAGGCCGTCGTGCTGAACTCCGGCGGGGCGAACTGCTTCAC
>NZ_JAVWUP010000311.1:1410-2281 GCF_036667095.1 Gordonibacter sp.
GGACCGCGTGGTGGAGGCCGTTCAGAACGGCTTGTGGGAATGCACCGAATGCGGCACGTGCGACACCGTATGCAAGGCGCTGGAGATCGACCACCTGTCGGTTTGGAAGGATCTGCGGGCTGCAGCTGAGGCTGCCGGGCTGAAACCGGCGACGGCGTAGGACGACACGCCTCTGGTTGATCGAATCTGAAAGAGCGTTGGGTGCGCGCACCTTGTCGGCGAAGTGTGTCGGCAAGGTGCGCATCGCGCGCAAAGGAGTATACTTTTCAGCAAGGGGACCGTATGGGGATACGGACGGGGGAAGTCATGAAGACCGACACGTGGGAGCCGAAAGGGATTTTCGACGACGAAGACGTGCAGATGAAATTGCGCATCATGCATGCCGTCGACCGCTCGCTCGACCAGATCAAGGTCGGCGACCTATGCGAGAAGGTAGGCATTTCGCGACAGGTGTTCTATCGTCATTTCGACAGCAAATACAGCCTGCATTGGTGGTGGCCGACGCACATCCACAAGTTCTACCTCATAGAGGTAGGGCGCACGGTCGATTGGGAGACGGGGTACTCCCATCACCTCAAGCTGCTGTCCCTAGAGCGGGATTTTTTCAAAGTAGCGACGCAGTATACGCTCAACTATCCCAACGAGCGCAGCGTCATGCCGCATTATCGGAAATGCGCTCTGCTGGAAACGTTGCAGGATTACCGTCATGTGGATATCGACGACGAGCTCATGTTCTGCTTGGACAGTTGGGTGAAGACCGAAACGGAGGTGCTTACCGAGTGGTACCGCCTAGGCACAACGCCGCCTTCGCGGGAAGCTGCCGAGAAGCTTGCCTGGGTGGCTCCAAAAATGCTCTACGATGCCCTATCGA
>NZ_JAVWUP010000312.1:0-2263 GCF_036667095.1 Gordonibacter sp.
GTGACGTTTTTCGCCTCGCTACGGTGCCCTAAAAACTGCTACTTCTGCTTCAATCCCAACCAAGAAGACTACGAGCGTTTCTTGCAGGAGAAGCGCGATATGGTGCGCGAGCTGGAGCAAGCCCATGCAGCAGGCGCCTGCTTCGAGTACCTGGCGATTACCGGCGGCGAGCCGATGCTGCACGAGGCGGACGTACTGGCGTTTCTGGAACGGGCAGGGCAGCTGTATCCCGCTGCTCATACGCGCCTGTACACGAGCGGCTACGGTATCGACGAAGGCTCGCTTGGGCGCCTGACCGAGGCGGGGCTTGACGAGATACGATTCAGCATCAAATTGGAGGACGACGACCGGGAACGCGACGAGCTACGGGGGCGCATCGCGCTCGCGGTTGGCAGGGGCTTTGATGTGATGGTGGAGATGCCGGTCATTCCCGGTACGCTTGAGGTTATGAAGCGCCTGCTGCTTGACCTTGCGGCGATCGGTGCATGCGGCATCAATCTTTTGGAGTTCTGCTTTCCTCTCTACAATGCTCCGGAGTTCGCGAAGCGTGGCTTCAAGCTGCGCAAGCAGCCGTACCGCGTGCTGTACAACTACTGGTATGCGGGCGGCCTGCCGTTGGCGGACAGCGAGGCCGAGGCTCTCGAGCTCTTGCGCTTTGCAGCTGATGAGCAGCTTGATCTGGGTGTCCACTATTGTTCGTCGGACAATAAGAATTCCGGGCAGCTGTTCCAGCAGAATGCGGCGTTTCTACGTGGAGGCGACGTGCGGGAGAGGTACGCGTACCTGTCGTTCGATGGCGATGACTTTCTGCTGAAATGTGCCAAGGCGTTTGGCTCGTCGGTCGAGGCGGTGCGTGCGGTGCTGGATGAGCTCGCGGTGAAGCGCAGCGAGCCGATTGCCTATGAAATCGACGATGCGGTTCCGATGATCTCGTTTCCACTGGTGGAGGTATCTGCGATAACGGAATGCCTGCCGGGTGCCGAACTGGCGCAGAGCTCCCAGGTGCTTGAGCCCGATGATGCCGGGTACCGTTTGCGCGAACTTGCGGTTGAACCCTTGCAGGGCTAGGGGAAGGTAAGGGCCATGGGCGGCCCGACGGTTTACACGGCGGGAGCACTTTCAAAGCGCGTGGCGCGCAAGTTCACGCTGTCAAACATCCTGACGATCAGATAGTTGCGTCTGACATCGAGGAATTGTTGCGACGCAACCCGCCGGCGGGCAATTCGGCCGAAGCGGTGGATAAACGCACGTAGTGCGTGTGCCGCGTCGACGGCCCGCTCTCTCCAGGAGGGCGAGAGACGCTACGACACTGACGGGATCATCCTGTTCTGCGATAGCGGCGGCGATATTGCCATGCAGTGGGAGCAGTGCATGGCCAGCGCTCTCTGTCTGGCGCTGAGCTTGGCGGTCATTGTGCTGGTCGGGTTTGAGATTATTTTCCACAACACCGAGAAGATGAACGTGGTGCTCTCGGCGCTGCTTACCATAGTGCGCGCCGTGTTCGGCTGGCGGGGAAGTGGGGTGCGCGGCGACGTAGTGTCTTAGAAAGCCGCCCGATTATCCCTTGGAAGCTTATATCGGGGCCGAAGCCAAAGCAGGCCACCGGCGAAAAACGACCGATGACCTGCTGAAATTCATGGTGGGCGATGAGGGATTTGAACCCCCGGCCTTGTCCTTGTAGGTCAGGAATAAAGGTATGCGCTCAACGCACGCCCTTCGCTGCGCCTGATCGCGCGTGCTTTGAGGCACGCCCGCCCGTCTGTTGGGGGGTTGTATAGCGCATGGCTGGTTCAGGGCATTCTACGTGTCCGTATGTCTTGCCTATAGGATGAAATAGCCTTCTGAACTGGTGCGATTGGATATTGGAATATCGCTAGCGCCGACGCTTAGGCGCTCTGGCCACGCTATAATGGGCGTGCGGTGCTTCGCTTGCCGGGTGGCATCCCCGAAAGGGGGTGGCTACGATGGATACTCAAACGGTCATTGCGGTTTGTGCTTTGGTGTCAGTTGTTATCGGAATTGTTGGCTTAACCAACCGAAAGAAGTGAACGGTGTTGCTGAATAGAAAAAACCGGGTGACTTTGCAGAGGCTCCCGGTTTAGACTGAAGCGATGCTGCCCGGTATGCCGGGGCACCGTATGAGTGTATCTTAGCATATCCTCCATATGTGGTGCAGGGCATCATACGATCTTCGCAGCATCAGGCAGGTAACGGTTGCGAACGGTTGCGAGGCTGTGGCGAACAGAACGGGGCTTCGAGGGCT
>NZ_JAVWUP010000313.1:0-2260 GCF_036667095.1 Gordonibacter sp.
TGTTCACGCTTGTGCGCAAACCGCCCATAACCGTCATGAACAGAGCGTAGTTTTGTGCGGCGTAGAACGGACCGGCCTCGTCGATCTTTACCAAGAAGTCGGGGTTCTTGTAGAAGTCCTCGTCAACCCCCTTGTCGCAAAGTTCGTTGTAACGCTTCACTACCGTCTTGAGTTTATCGGCATCCAGATCAAGCTGCTTCGCCAGATCGTCGAGCGTGTCTGCCTTGAAGTACGAGCTTTGCTCTACGCCGGCATCCCACATGCCTACCAGCTCGCCGGGAGAAAGGGGCGGCAGCGCATAGTCCATGCCGAACGAGTACCATTTATGACCCTTATCGAGAATGGCCTGCGGGTAGTTCGCTGTCCAAATGCCGAAGGCGATATTGCCCGGCTGGGACAAAAGGTGATTCGAGCTGTACGGTGCCGATATATCCTCGCGCTGATAGCGCTCGGTGTTCGCGTTCACATTAAGACCCATGTGGAACCCGCACGGCTCATGGCTGCCGCCCCAAGCACCTTGCATCATGGGAGCATTCGGATAGGCGCGCTGCCACGCAGCCCCAGCCCACAGGCCCATCTTCTGGCCATCGCCACCGTAGATGCCGGTTAAGTTGAAGCTTGTATTGTAGTCGATTTCCTGCTGTTCGTATCCCACCAGAGGCAACACCATGGGGCAGTAGGCAGCCAGCATTTCCTTGTTGCTAGAGAAGTCACCCGTTGCCAGCACCACCGCTTGCTTGGCGTTGAATTTCACATAGCTGCCATCGGACATCTTCGACGCCACAACGCCCGTGACGCGTCCGTTATCGCCGTCTTCGCACACCAGCTGCTCGGCTTTGGTGTCGTAGATGATCTCTACACCGTATTCTTTTGCCTTTACCTCAAGCGCCTCGACCGCTCCCTGCTGGCCCGTGGACACCATGGCACTGTTTCCCTCAGTGGAGAAGGCGTGAGCATAGTTCGGGCCCAGATCAAATGTGTTGTCGCGCTCCATGATGACGTTCAGGCCACTCTCGTGCGCGATGTCGATTAACCAGTCCATGGCCTCTTCAGATTCGTTGTAGCCACGCATCCATTTACGCTGGTCAACCGCGAACGAAGCTGCGCGCATCTCGTGATAATAGAACGGTACCGGGTCAAACGGCTCAATGCCCATTGCCTTCATGACCTTCGAGCTACGTGCATAGTTCGACCCCCCGCGCGAGATAGGCGCGCTTGCCGCCGAAAACAGCGTAACCTTCGCACCCTTCTCAGCTGCCGATACCGCCGTGGTAAAGCCCGACATCCCGCCGCCCACAACAATGATGTCGTTCTCGATGGTTTCGGTTATCCTGTCGTCGGAAATAGGCTCCGGCGGAATCATGAAAGACCACTTCGGCATGCCGTCTGTTAGTTTAAGCACCGCACCCGACGAGTCGACGGAACTACCTGACAAGGCAGCTGAGCCCGGTGAAACACCCGCCGCGCCGCCCGATGGCGCGCATCCCGCCAATCCAACCGTTGCGACTCCGGCCGCTCCCAAAGCACCGAACTTCAGAAAATCGCGACGTGAAAAACCTGTTTGCTTTTCCATAACGCCCTCCTATATTGCACTTTCTCACTATCTCTACAATCGCGGGCCCCTACAAACACCGCCCACACTACCCTTATGCTCCAGAGGCGGCCGCCGACACGACAGCAGTGTCAAGTTGCTCCGGCGCAACCTATTGCTTCGAGCCTCCATTCCTGGCGCACTGCCAAAGCAGCCGTATTCGCCAATGTAAAAGGGGGTATCCTGAAGTGGTAACATCAACGGGAAACGGCTTCAGGGAGGAAACCGTGGACATTCGCCAACTCTACTATTTCGTCGCTGTGGCAGATCGAGGCAACTTCACCAAAGCTGCCGACGATCTTTTCATTTCACGACAAGCACTGAGCAAAGCGGTAAGAAACCTCGAGCACGAACTGGGCTCTCCGCTGCTATCCAACCGCGACGGGCATCTCGACCTGACGGAATCTGGACGCGCACTCTACTACGATGCAGAACCTCTCGTTGCTTCATTCAAGAAACTCGAAGAGCGCTACACCGGGCCTACGGCAAAAACACTCCGGCGAGACACGCTCTCGGTGGCCATGGCGCACGGCACGGCAATCTCTCTTCCCGAGCACGCTGTTGGCCTGTTTCGCATAGGCCACCCCGAGCTGCTACTTTCCGTTGAAGAAGTAACGACCGAGGCTGCACTCGATATGGCCCGTTCGGCGGAGTCGGACCTCAGCCTTG
>NZ_JAVWUP010000314.1:0-2256 GCF_036667095.1 Gordonibacter sp.
TTTGGACGAGGTAGGGCAGATTGGTGCGTTCTAGCAGGTACTTCTTGTCGTAGACCTTGATCTCGTGCAGCAGCACGTTCATCATTGCCATGCAAAACGCCATGTCGGAGCCGGGGCGGATGGGCAACCACTCGCCATGCGATGCCTCGGTATTGCAATGGGGATCTACTACGACGGTCTTCATGCCGCGCTGCCAGGCATCGGCCATGGCGCGCGAAGGGCCGGAAGCGAATGCCGCCGAGGCGCCCATGTTGCGACCCAAGGTGATGAGGTAGTTGCAATGCCCCACATCGACGCGGTCGATAAACGTGTTGTTGAACAGTTGCGGTGCATGGTGCACTTCGCACAGAGGACCGCACGACATCGCGTAGTTCGGTGTGCCCATGATAGAGTTGTACGTTTTTTGGAAAGGACCTTCGTGTAGGGTGTCGCCGAAGCCGTACATGAACATGTGGCGACGCGGATCCTTTGCGTAGCATTCCTCCATCTTGGTGAAGATGGTCTCTTTGGCTTCTTCCATCGAGATTTCCTGCCATTGGGGGTCAATGTCAAGACCCTTTTCCGGATTGGTGCGCTTGACGGGCACCTTGCAGCGATACGGATCGTAGAGGTTCATCAACTGAGCTGCACCACGCGGGCACATGGTGCCTTTGTTTGCCGGGTGGTCGATGTTGCCGCGAATTTCTACGGCGACTCCGTTGACAACCTTAACCTCCATGCTGCAGTTGGTGAAGATGCACGTGCCGCAAAACGTCTTGACCCACTTTTCGCCCTTAGCGGACTGGTCGGCATAGGCCAACGACCCCTGCTTTTCAAGCGAAATGCCGGCGCCAAGAGCCAGCGCAGCTGCAACTGCAGCTGTCCCCTCCAAGAAGCTGCGCCTACTGGTTGCTTCAGAGAGCATTCCCATTTTCCCTCCTTCTATCGAATGTGCCTTTGCGTATATCTCGCGTGGTCGCAGGCAAATACCTGCACACTACGCTAGCAATCATTGTGGCAAGATATGAAGGTCTTGGGAATAAGCGGTTGGTCGACAGGGGCATCAACATATGGTTGATACTGCTTATGATCAGGTATTATCGGGCTATGAGGTGTGCGAAAGCTCTTCTGATGAATGGCTTTCGTGGAAGAGATGCTCAATGTGGCCGACCACTTGCCGCGGCAACGCTGTAGTCGATCGCCCCGTTACGGCCACGATGGATGTCTTTATAGAATCCTGTATGGGAATGCAAACAGCTCCTTCTTTTCGATGGGTCAAGGAAATGTTGCCTGATAGCGATATGGCATCGGGGAAGCGCTCGATCAAGCTGCTGGTGCTGCCTTTGAACACGAATTGCGGTTCTCCGTATTCGTCAAGCATGTGGTGTACGATCTCTTCGATTACCGGCTCGTTAAAGCACACCAGTTTTTCCTGCGCAAGCTCGGCCCTCGTGACATAGCGTCGACTGGCCAACGGATGAGATTTGTTCATCAGCGCAGACATAGAAAACTCGACGAGCGGATGTAAGACGAAGCGATCCTCGGGAAGGTAAGAATCCATGCGGTATTCGGGAATCGTTGCCAGCATGACACTACGATCCAGCTGTTCGGCAGATAGGCAAAGCGCAGCTTCTGCCATCTCGAACGAATTGAGCTCGAAAACATCTACGCGCAAAGAGGGGAACGCTTCGGAAAGTTCCTGCAAGATAGCGGGCAAAAAATTGCTTATTGTGATGATGGGTGAAGCCAGCAGTTCGAGGGAAGAACCCCCGCCTTGCTCGACGCCCTGTGCCAGTTTGGCCACCGATTGCTCGAATTCACTGTAAGCCTCCCATAAAGACCCTGCAATCTCGGCAAACTGCTGACCTTTATCGGTAAGGGTCATGCCCAAATTTGTGCGCGTGAACAACACGATTCCACACGTTTTCTCAAGTGACGCGATAGAGCGACTGAGGCCCTGCGGCGAAATGTGAAGCTGCGTTGCCGCTTGGGTGATAGAATGTGTTTGTACAATGTTTAGAAAATGATGGATTTGATCCATGCGCATAATAACACTCTCCCTTGCAACATGCGCTCTGTGTTCGTTTAGGTTCCCCACCAAAACAACCGCATACCGCACAATACCATATGCCCACATAAGGCGCACCGCATAGGCAGACTCAAGCGCACTCGTTGCGCTCGGTCTAGAGTGTTGCGCTGGGTCTGAAATTTTGGGATGTGAAGAAGAGTCCCCATGCTGTTTTTGTCCTTGCTCCTTAACTTTTCTGCAAAAGAAGC
>NZ_JAVWUP010000315.1:0-2254 GCF_036667095.1 Gordonibacter sp.
GCCGTCATCGGATGGTGCCTAACGCTTGCCGGTCGAGCCATGGCCTGATTGATGCGACTCTCACCAGTTTCTTTTTCCTGCGACTTTCGCCCACCTCTATATGAGGGATGGGGTCGATGCGGTTGTTGACCGCCGCGCGCATCATTGCTTCCGACACGCCTCCGATGCGTGCCGCCTCCTTGATTGGTGCATAGTATGGTGCCGCCTCCTCGAATAACGCAGTGAGCGCATCTGCCGTGATGATGTGGATGGGTGATTCTGCTGTTGATTCCATGCAAAACAACCTCCTTTCGTCTTATTTATTCTGGTTTCTTCATTGCATTCAGTTTTCAAGGTGCTGTGTTTAAATCGGGTCGCTCGCGGAGCATCCGAACATTTCCGATAGCTCCTTCATAAATGGCGACACATGCGGTTTCATGCGGGTATGAGCAAAAAGCCGAAACATAAAGCGAGTAAAACGAAGCTAATCACTAAGCGTGATATTGCGCTTGCCATGCTTGCCGGACTCTTGATGTTCGCTTTTGAGCTCGTTCATGATCTGGTCGTGATGGTTCTGCAGCATGCGTTTTAATAGCACGAGCAAAAACACGTTGACCGCAGCGGAAACTGCTACCGAGCTAAGAATCGCTAATTCCACTTGTCCACATCCTTTCGACAATTGTTTACTTTTAGGTGACACGTGTTGTTTTGTGATCGCGTGAGATGTTTGGACGACATACAAACCGGTTATATAGGTGGTGCCTGTGTCAAGCTGCGCAACGGCTTGGTGGAGTGTGCTTCATTCATTGTTTCCGCTCCGTGCAGTGGCTTCTGCTTGCTGCTGGGTTGCGCACTCCTCGCATTCGAACGGCTTGTGGCCGAAGGGAAGCGTATGGCAAAGTCCGTAACCATATGGGCACTCCAGAATCTTGCCTGGGTTGCGATTGTAGAGGTCTGCCACTCTCTTTTTGGTTGAGTACGTATCCCAGCTGATACTCAGCAAGAGGGCGAAGTTTGCGACTATCAGTAGTCCATCGAGCATTGTTTTTCACTTCCTCTCAAAGTGCGGTGGTAGGGCTAGATTTCCTTTAGTTGCCAATCTGAGCAACGTCTGCGCAATCATGGAACAGCTTTACGATGTCATCCGCTTCTGCGTCGGGCTCGGTTCCGTCTTTGGTGAGTGCGTTGCCGATTGCTTCGGCGTAGTTGTGTAGAAGCTCTCGCTGGGTTGGTACGTCGCCGTCGGATTCAAGCAGGTAGTCGAGAGACTGATCAGGGAAAAACTCGTTGCGTATCATCTTGATTTCGTCAGTCGTGAACGGAACGAATTCGTTTATTTTTTTGTTCACGTTGCTCAATGTCATTTTGAGAAGGTCAGCGATATCTTTCTGTGTTACGTATTTCGAGCGAGCTATCTCTGCTTTGAGGTTATTAAGGGCCATATGATTTCACCTCCTTATTAAAATTAAGAACATTAATAGATTATCTTAATATTAATAAGTTATCAATGCCTTTATTAAAAAATGTTATCATATGAGAGAAATTTAACTGTACTGCTCATTTTTGATAAGGAGGTGAGACGGTTGGGAAAGCTAGAAGACCAGATAAGGGACAGAATAGAGCTTATTTACGGTAGCATCCCGAAATTTTCTGATGAAGTTGGTATCCCAGCTCAAACGATATATGGCCTGTTGAAACGTGGTATAAACGCAGGAACGGCAAGTACAGTACTGCCGGTAATTGCGAAACTTGGATATGACCTAAACTGGATAGTTAAGAATCGTCTAATAGATGCTGGGAATGATAGCTCCGACTTCGTAGACGTGCCTCTTTACGGCTCAATAGCGGCAGGAACCCCTATCGAGATGGTAGAAGTCGAAAACACGCATCCTGTGCCAACCAAAGTTCATGATATGCATCCAGAGGCTTTCCTCCTGAAGATAGAGGGGGAGTCGATGAATCACATACTGCCTAACGGATGCTACGCGCTTATAGACCCCAGTAATGAGGTGGAGAAGGATAACGATCCCTACGCCGTATGTGTGAACGGATATGCCGCCACCATCAAGCGCGTTAAGAAGCTCGCCAACGGGTTCCAGCTTGTACCAGATTCGACCGACCCAACCTACCCTGTGCAGACGTTCAACTACAACGAGCCTGATACAGAGACTATCACCGTAATCGGGCGCGTGGTGTACTATGTGCTGCCGTATGACTGGAGTTTTTGATAGAGACGATTTCTGTGGTTACGCTGTTTGAGTCTCAAGCAATTCAA
>NZ_JAVWUP010000316.1:0-2228 GCF_036667095.1 Gordonibacter sp.
ACGATGCCGTCGCCGCCGTAGAACTGCTGGCCGTCGCGGTACATAACGTAGCCCAGAATGCCGGCATTCACCGCGACGGATATCTTAGCGGCACAGGAGGGCTTAGCGCCGTCGCATACCATGCCCGCAACGATGGACAACGCATTCACTACCGCATGGCAGGCATCTTCATAGCCGCCACCATCCAAGTACGCGATACCAGCACCCGCCGCAGCACCGGCGCAAACAGCGCCGCAAAAGGCGGAAAGCCGCCCGATACCCGTCTTCTGATGGATGGCGATCAGATTCGACAGCACGAGCGCCCTATACCGCTGCTCGTCACTGCTTCCCAGCTCACGGGCGTACTCGATAACGGGCACCGACACCGTAATCCCCTGGTTGCCGCTGCCGGAGTTGATGACCACGGGCAGCTCGCAGCCGCTCATACGTGCATCGGATGCAGCGGCGGCCCGTGCGCAGGCACGCACCTTCACGTCGTCGCCGTATGCGCGCATCATGACGCTACCGATATTGGCACCCCAGTCGCCTGCCAGCCCTTCGTCGGCCACCGCCGTGTTGCAGGCGATCTGCCGATCGAGCAGCGGGCGCACATCGTCCAGGCGTACGGTTATGGCGAAATCCCAGATACCCGCCATGTCCAGCACGGTTCTATCGGTCAATCCCTCAGCGGTGCCGACCTCGGAAGCCAAAGGTGCTTCGTGCAGCACGTGGCCATCGCACTCCTCGTACACGATATTCGTATGATAATCAGCAATGCGCACCAACGCCTCACGTGCACCGGCTCCGGCAACCACCCGCACGATTACCTCAAAATCCACGGCATCGTCGGTGCGTTTCACCTCGATAGGCGTACTTTCTAGATAGGCAGAGATGTCACGCACGGCATCGGGACATACCTCGGCTATCACTTCGAGCTTGCGATCGGGTCGCCCGGCCACGATACCCGCCGCCGCTGCGGCGCCAATACCCTTCAACCCGCCGGTATGCGGGACGACAACGCTTTTCGCGTTTTTGATAATACTGCCACTGGCTTCCACGAATACGCGCTCGGGTACAACACCCAGCAACTCGCGGGCGCGCGCAGCAGCCAATGCGATAGCGATAGGCTCCGTGCATCCCATCGCAGCAATAAGTTCCTCGTTCAAAATGGCAACGTAGGCGCTGTAGCGCTCGTCAGATTCTTCCACTGCAAACCTTCCCTTCCGCCAATCAGCCCATCATAGCATGAGGCGGCCCGCTGCTGCCCAGAAGGAAACTTGTGGGGTCAAGCAGGCTCAATGCAAACTATAATAGGGGAAACCAACGAGGGGTACGCCAGGCAAAACATCACGGAGGACCAAGGATGCAACGGCATACGTACGTGATCGACCATGACTACCGCATCGTATACTTCGACGAAGCCGCCAAGCGCCTGTTTCCCAGCGCGCAGGAAGACGGGCTTTGCTACAAGCTGTTCCGCAACGCAGGCAAACCTTGCGAAGACTGTCCCTGGAATCCCGATCAGCCCGACCTTGCCGCGCAAACCCTCATTTTCAGTCCCAAGCGCGACCAATGGTACGAGATTGCGCATTTGGAAGTAGATTGGTTCGAGCGCGGCCCTTGCGTGCTGTTCTCGGGGAAGCCCATCGACGACCAAAGCCGCGGCTTGTTCGCCATGCTCGGGGAACCCCCGTCCTATGATGCGCTGTTCGAGCTCAACCTGACCGACGACACCTACCGGATGCTATACAGCGATTCCAGCAAGTACAACACTACCGCACCTGCCGGAAAGCTTGAACCCTTACCTGCGGAATCGGTGAACCGAAGGGTCCATCCCGACGATCGTCTTGTTTTCCAGGAGTTTTGGAGCTTTGCCACACTGCTGGATCGTATCGAACAAGCGGGCGGAGTGCTGCGCAGCGAGTTCCGCAGGCTGCTGAGCACAGGCGAGTGGGGATGGACCGCCCAAACCGTCGTGCCGGTAAAACGAGGCGAACGCGGTGAAACCGTGGTCATGTGCTTCGTTTCTGATGTTAAGGCAGAAGAGGGCTCGCGCAAAAACCTCGCCGAGAGTATGCGTATCCGCCAGCTCAGAGAGCGGGACCCGCTGACCAACCTCTACAACGCCTCGACGTTCTTCGCCAAAGCGAAAGAGCTGGTGAAAGAACACCCCGGCCAAGACTACGAAATAGCTTACCTGGACATCGAGCATTTCAAACTGTACAACGAATGGCATGGTCATGAGGCGG
>NZ_JAVWUP010000317.1:0-2212 GCF_036667095.1 Gordonibacter sp.
GATGAGTCCGAAGATGAACGTAGAGAGGTTGTTCACCGCAGCCAGTGGGTCGCCATCTGCGAAGGCGAGTCCGGGAGTGCAGAGCGTGACGACTACGAGCGAGAAGAGAAAAGCCCCAGCGTATGCTAGGGCTTTGCGAGGATTGGACTTGATGTTTGAAAGTATCTTCATGCGAGGCTCCGTAGATTTGCAGCAGCGCTTCCACCTCGTCGTTGGAGAGGATGGTGCAGCGTGCGTTGCTGGTGGGCATGGTTGCATCGCCCGGGCTGGCGAACCGGGCATCGACGCCGGACACGTTTTCGAGGTTTGCCACCGAGCGCGTGTCGCTGCCGTGTTCGTAGGGCAACTTGCCACCTTCGGTGGTGAGGCTCACGTTCGGGTGCTTCGCCAAGTTGTATTTGGCATCCATCATCGGGCGCTCGCCGCGCACGAACAGAAGGGCTTGGGAGTTGTCCAGCATCCGCACCTCGTCGGGCGTCAGCAACTCGCGGCCTGACACTTGCCAGTTCGTCGTGTAACTGCCGTTTCTGCCTTTGGACTGCCCGTAGGTGTTCGTGTCGATGGTTTCTTTTCCCAAGAGCTCGCTTACGTACTTATGGGTGGATTGCTCGTTGCCGCCGAGGTACAGAAACTCGTCGCAGTTGCCCACGATTGACTCCCACTGTTTTTCGAACAGGGCTTTGAGTTGCGCCAAATTCTGTAAGATGATGGAAACCGAGATGTTGCGGCTGCGCATGACCGACAGTATCTTGTCGAAGTCGTCAGGCAGGCTCACGTTGGCGAACTCGTCCATGATGAAGTGGACGTGCTCGGGCAGACTCCCTTTGTGCTTGTTGTCGGCAAGCGAGAACAGCTGCTGGAAAAGCTGCGTGTAGAGGATGGACACCAGGAAGTTGAACGACGTGTCGTTGTCGGGGATGACAGCGAACAGCGCCACCTTGCGCTCGCCGAGCGAGGGCAGGTCGAGCTCGTCGGTGGAAACAAGGCCTGCGATGGAATCGAGGTTGAACTTCTCCAGTCGGGAGGCGAGTGTGACCTGTATCGACTTCAAGGTCTTGGCCGAACCTGAGCGGTAGGCGCGGTAATACTTGAGAGCGATGTGGTCGGGTTTCTCCATCGCGAGGCGGTCGAACAGGTCGTCGAGGATGGACGTGTAATCGTCGTCGTCCTCGCGCACCTCGCCCGCCCGCAGCATCTCCATGAGCATGGGGTAGTTCTGTTCGTCGGCGGGGGCTTCGTGCAGGAGGTAGAACGCGAGTGCTAGATGCAGCATGGATGCGGCGGTGTCCCAGAACGGATCTTGGCTCACGGCTCCTTTGGGGGTGGTGGCCTTGAACAGGTTGGTGGTGAGCCGCTGCACGTCGCTGTCGTTTTCCAAGTAGCGGAAAGGGTTGTAGCCGTGGGACAGGTGGGGGTTCACCAGATCGAGTACGCGCACCTCGTATCCCATTGCCTCCAAAAGGTGCCCCACGCAGCGCAGGATTTCGCCTTTGGGGTCGAGGATGACCATGCTCGTGTTGGCGTTCATAGCGTTGGGGATGGCGTATCCCCGCGTCTTCATGGAGCCGGAGCCGCCGACGATAAGTGCGTTCAGGTTTCTCCGGTGGCGGTGTACGTCGAAGCCCAGCCGGACGTGCTCGGTGAATATCTTGTTGTCGGTGAAGGGTGCGTCCTTGTACTTGCGGGCTATGGCTTTCGCGTTGCCCCATTTTGCGGATCCGTGCTCCTCGCGCCGTCGCCAGTTGCGCCGCGTCGAGCAGTAGACGGCGATGTCGAGTGCATAGGCACCGAGTGCGATAAGGACCGTTCGCAGGCTGCTCTCCATGATTTGGATGGAGAGAGGGTTTTCCAGTGCAGACGTAAGGCCTGCCAGTAGCTGTGTTCGCTCTAACGCGAGCGCTGGTGCGAACAGAAAAGCGAGCCAGACGACGACGGGGATGCCGAGCAGTGCGAGCACGACTTCGGCGGAAGCATCCCGCCTCATCGGACGTGAGCCTGTTCGCGCTCCTTCGGGCGGTCGAGTTCGAGGGCGGCTTGTCGGCTGATCGCCTTGGCCGCCGTCTGCACGTCGGACAGAGCGCTTCGGATGTCCTTGGGCTCTGCGTCCTTTGGCGCTGGGACGGGAGCGTCCCCGAAGGGCGCGCCTATGCCGTAGCGCTTCGCCAGCACGGCGGCAGTAAGCTCCGCTCGGTCGAAATACGCCTCGCGGCTC
>NZ_JAVWUP010000318.1:0-2205 GCF_036667095.1 Gordonibacter sp.
GGCATCGTTGCCGCAGGTGCCGGACTTGCCGGCTGCGCGCCCAGCAGCAAAGCAGCGGGCGACAGCGCCGCGAGTGCAGGTTCGGCATCCGCCGCGGGTGTCGATTCCGCCGCTTTAGCCAATAACCCGCTCGGCGCCAACGCCGCCGTGGAGTGGACGTTCATGACGCCTCCGGCCGACATCGGCAGCGACCAGATCAAGAGCACCGAAGACGTGGACGTGCTGGTGGTAGGCTGCGGCTTTGCCGGTGCCGTCGCCTCGGTCGCCGCTGCCGAAGCCGGTGCAAAGACGCTCTGCATCGACAAGTGCGACACCTGGTCCGGCCGTGGCGGGCACATCACGGCTTACGGCTCGAAGATCGTCAAACAGTATGCCGGCGAGGGCTGGTTCAAGGAAGCCGACTACGCGCATGTAGTGCGCCGCCTGATTGAGTGGGCGACCGGGCGCGTGAAAGAACCGCTCATGTGGCAATTCGCCAAGAAGTCCGGCGCCTGCATGGACTGGCTGGTCGATCTCGTGGCCGACTCGGGCTTACAGCCCACGCTTTGGGCCGGCTTCTACAAGGGGCCCGACTACACCGAAGAGCCCATCACACACTTCTTCTACAACGACACGACAGATTTCGTGTACCTGGACGGCGTGTCCGAAGGCCTCGGTATGGCTGTGCTCATCCCCGCCGTCATCGAGAAGGGCGAGAAGCTGGGCGTGGAATACCGCTATCAGACCCCTTGCGTGCGCCTCGTACGCGACGGCGAGGGCCCGGTGACGGGCGCCATCGTCGGCGAGGAGGGCAACTACCTGCAGATTAACGCTAAGTCGGTCATCATCGCCTCGGGCGACTACCTGGACGACGACGAGATGCGCACCCGCTACCAGCCGTTCACCTGGCACGCCGACAGCCGCCTGTACATTCCCTTCGACATTTCCACCGGCGACCTGCACAAACAGACCATGTGGATCGGCGGCGCCATGCAGGAGTCCGAGCCGCACTGCTCCACCATCCACCTAGAATCGGGTGCACAGAGCTACAACTTCCTGCACGTGAACAAAGACGGCGAGCGCTTCATGAACGAGGACGTGAACACGCAGTCGAAATCGTGCGTAAAATCCTACCAGCCCGAAGGCAAGGCCTTCACCATCTACGACGCGAACTCGCTGGAGAAGTTCTCCCGGTCATGCAACGACGGCATCTCGGGCGGCATCTCGTCGGACCAGCAGTACCGCCGCTATGGCGTGCCGTTCGATATGGACGTAGAGCTGAAGCTGCGCCAGGCGAAGATTGACCAGGGCCTGCTGTTCCAAGCCGACACCCTCGACGAACTGGCCAAGAAGGCCGGCATCGATGCCGACGGTTTGAAGAAAGCCGTTGCTCGCTACAACGAGTTGGCCGCCAAGGGCAACGACGACGACTTCGGCAAGCGCCCCGAAATCCTCTGGCCCATCGATACGCCGCCATACTTCGCTGGCCAGCTGGTATCAACGCTGCTTGCCGCTTCGGGCGGCCTGCGCCAAGATACCGCCTGCCAGGTGCTCGACGAGCAGAACAAGGCCATCAAGGGACTGTACGTGTGCGGTGCCGCAGGTGGCGAGTATTTCTCGAACGACTATCCCACCATCTGCCCCGGCACCAACCACGGCCGCTGCCTGACGTTCGGGCGCATCGCCGGCATCAATGCCGCAGGAGGCGATGCCGACAAGGAAATCGCGGACCTGGAAATCCTCAGCGGCAACATGCCCGAGGCCGATCGCATCAACACAGTGACACCCTCCAAGAACTAGATAAGAACTGCCCTGGGAAGCAAGGCGTGGCGCTTCCCAGGGCAACCGACCCAGCTCTCCACCAAACTCGCTCTCACCCAAAGCTCGAAGCAGACCACGCAATCCACTTCGAGCCCCAGGAGACTCGAGACAGCTCTAAAACCTTCCGATACAGCGAGGCTGCCCGGCACTTCCCTCCCGCCAAGCGGCTTTGCTTTTGGCAAAGGGGCTACTACTATGTCCTCTTTGCGATAAACTCGGATTCTGAAGCCTACAGACAATACCCGCCGCTTACCGCCCCGTCCAAAACGGGATGGGTTTCAACGAGATACGTATCGATAGCGCCAATGAACTCGGTTCCGTGTGCAGCCAAGCGCCGAAACTCTTTGGAGTCATAGAAGCAGTTGAAGGCTTCCATGTCCTCAAAATAGAACTCAACCATACCCT
>NZ_JAVWUP010000319.1:0-636 GCF_036667095.1 Gordonibacter sp.
AGGCTTGCCGTTTTTACCAACGCGTGGAGCGTTGTAGAAGACGGGTCCTTTATCCTCAAAATAGATGAATGGCGCGATTGCGATAACCAAAAACAGCAGCAAAGGCATAACGAGAATGCCAATAATGAGATCGAGCACACGTTTGATGAAATGGGCGTACATCAGGTCAGTTCCTCCATCATACTTCGTTCGCGACGGCGACATACGCGTTTTTGAACGCGGCAAGTACGTAGTCGATATCGTCGTTGGTCAGGAGTGTGTGCAGGGGAAACGTTATCTCACTGCGGAAAAGTTCATAGGCGTTCGGGAAATCGTCTATCGAAAAACCAAGGTTGCGATAGGCGCTGAGAAGGGGCAGTGGTTTGTAGTGTACGTTTGTTGCGACACCTGCTTGGGCCATGTGCTCGATAACAGCATTGCGGAATGCTTCATCTTTGCCATTCATATGCACGAGCATTAAATGCCCCGAAGAGATGCTGTCGTTGCTGAAATGAGTAAGGGTCGACACGTCAAGACCAGTAAGACCCGCTTCGTAGCGCTCTATCATCTCGCGCCGACGTGCCAGGAGGCTAGGGTAGCGCCTGAGCTGGGTAAGACCGAGCGCCGCTTGGATGTCGGTCATGTTGCACTTCCAGC
>NZ_JAVWUP010000319.1:646-2201 GCF_036667095.1 Gordonibacter sp.
GTTCTTGGAGAGAGCGTCCTTTGTCTGTCCGTGAAGGCTGAGCAACATAATTTCTTGATAAAAGTCCTCGGAATTGAATCCTCGGGTACGCCAAGAGAGACCACCACCCTCCGCCGTGGTGAAGTTCTTGACGGCGTGGAAGGAAAAAGTGGTGAAGTCAGCGACGGCGCCAGAGGGTACACCCTGATACGAGGCGCCGAGGGAATGGGCGGCATCACAAATAACAAGCGGGCGGCCAAAGTGGTTTTGAAGATCGCTCGTGGGGCGCCAGTCGGCTTTGCGGCTTTCGAGCGCAGCAAATAAACGATTGTAATCGCACATGCGACCACCCAGATCAACGGGAATGATAGCTTTGGTACGCTCGGTGATAAGTCCCGCAAGAGCTTCGTAATCCATTTCATATGAGTCAGCTGCCGTATCGCAGAGTACAGGGGTGGCGCCAATGTGACAAATGGGCGAACAGCTTGCTGTGTAAGTATAAGCGGAGGTGATAACTTCGTCGCCGGGCCCAATTCCTACGGCGCGCAGGCAGCACTCAAGAGCGGCTGTGGCGGAGGCGAGGCAGGCAAAACCGTCGGCTTGGGTAAAATCCTTGAGCTCGCGCTCGAGCTGCTTTGTTTTTGGCCCGGTGGTTATCCAGCCACTGCGTAGTGCTTCTGCGACGGCTTCAACCTCTTCTTCCCCAACATCGGGAGGTGAAAACGCAATATGGCGATTCTGCATGGGAGCCCCTTGTACGTTTAACGGCTAGACAGGATTAATTGCTCAATTATAGCGAGGTAATGGAACCGGTCAAATGCGAGGGCTCGGTTGATGGAGAATCAGCGCATTAGCGCCCTGTGAGAAACCCACAGGCTCTGCCTGTGGTGCGGCAGATGGTTACACCAGGTTCTTGACATGAGAATCAGAAAAAAGCTCTCCTGTCTTATGATGTTGACTGCGATGGTCCAGATCGCAGTAACCGAAAGGCAGAAGAGCAATGAACGAGAAAAGTCTAGCACACACGCGGTGGGACTGTGTTTATCACATCGTGTGGATACCGAAATACCGCAGGAAAGTCCTCTATAAAGAGTGCCGAGCAGAGGTTGGATGCATTATCAGGGAACTTGCTGAGAAAAAGACAGGCTGCGAGGTCGTCGAGGGCAGCGTTTGCTCCGACCACGTACACGTTTGCCTGAGGATACCGCCCAAGTACGCCGTGTCGGACGTGATGGGCTACCTGAAAGGAAAGAGTGCGCTCATGCTGTGCGATCGCCATCCTGAATGGCGAAGCCGAATCGGAAAGGACGGGACGTTTTGGGCGAGAGGCTACTACGTGAGCACCGTCGGGCTAAACGAGGCAACTATCAGAAAATACATTGCCGAGCAGGAGGACGGCAGCAGGTTCGAGAGGTAAAGGTGCTCTAAACCCCTTCAAGGGGTGGCTAGTAATAGATGCGCTGGACCATCGCGGCTTTAGCCGCAAGCCGGCATTCTCGACCCTTACAGGGTCGCCTATCCAAGCCACTGGATCTACCGGTGGTCATGACTGAATAAGCTATCTAATACTATTCGC
>NZ_JAVWUP010000320.1:0-2187 GCF_036667095.1 Gordonibacter sp.
ACTCCATGGTGTGAGGCCACTTACGAAACGTTTCCAAATCCCGCATAACAAAGGAACCTTCCATGGCTGCCTTATAAGAGGTAAGCCCCGTCGCACTCGTATCGCCTGCATCAAGTGCTTTCACGGCGGCCTGGGCAGCCATCTGGCCAGAGGCTACCGCGAAATCCATACCCCGCACTTGATAGCCCATGTTCATGCACAAACCCGCCGCTTCCCCCGCAAGAAGCGCACCATCAAACACATACCGCGGAATCATGTCGTAACCGCCTTCTGGCACCATATGTCCCGAATGCTCCACGAGCTTTGCACCGCGAATAATGGGGGCGACCGCAGGATGATTCTTGAAATCTTCGAGCATCTGATAAACAGGCATCTCGTTAGAAGCATCGGCTGCTGTAGAAATAGTCGCCACCAGACCAAGCGAAATAGAATCTTTATTGGTGTAGAGAAAGCCTCCGCCAACATTTCCATGCGTACAGTCGCCCACAAAAAGCATAGCGGCGCCCTCGCCCTCGGGCACCAAGAATCTATCCTCGATGGTAGACGAAGGAAGCTCGAAGACCTGCTTGACACCAACCGCCATTTGGCTTGCTTTGGGACGCACGTTTCCAAGACTACGTTCGGACAAAAGGGCATTTACTCCCTCGGCCACGATAGTCACCTCGGCGGTGATTTCGTCCTCGCCAGCGCGTACGCCCCTTACTTTACCGGAATCATCTTTCAGAAGCTCTTCAACAGCAATGCCACAGATATATTCAGCCCCTGCTTCTTCCGCCTTCTCAGCGAGCCACTGATCAAAAGGGGCACGCAAAACCGAGTAGGAATCTGCCCCTTCCTCGGCTAGTTCCGGGCTGGTAAAATCAATGGCCATCTGGGCGCTTGGATCCATAAATGCCATGCGCTCATGCGTAATTTTGCGCTCAAGCGGTGCTTCCTTTTCAAAGTTCGGGAAGACCTTCTTGAGCGAGTGGGAATAGATACGACCACCCGTCATATTTTTTGCGCCGGCAAAGTTGCCACGCTCGACCACCAGAACCGACTTTCCGGCCTTCGCAAGCTCATAGGCCGCGATAGCACCCGCGCATCCGGAGCCGACAACAATTGCGTCGAAATCTGACATTTCCTACCCTTTCCTGAATCAAACCGATACCTTGCCCAGCCCCAACGGGGATGCCGCAACGACGCCGAACCCGAACAGGCTGCGGCGTCGAGCGCCGATACTTTACAAAGCCGCCGCGAGGGCTGGCAAGACATCTTTAATATCGCCGACGAGCCCAAAATCGCACTGCTTGAACACAGGGGCGTTCTTGTCCTTGTTGATGGCGAACAAAGTGCCTGCACGGTTGCAGCCCACCATGTGTTGCATCTGGCCCGAAACGCCGGCGGCCACGTAGACCTTTGGGGAAAGCATGAGCCCGGACACGCCGATATAGGTTTCTTTGGGCAGCCAATCAAGGCCTTCCGTGAGAGGGCGCGTGCACCCGAGTGCGCCTCCAATTTTGTCACACAAGGTTCGGGCCATATCCAGATCGGACTCTTCGCAAAACCCGCGCCCTGCAGCAACGATAACATCCGATTTGTTCAGGTCGGCACCTGTTTTTTCAATAGAGTGCACAGAAACCAATTTCAACGGCACCTGCGGCTCAATCCATGCCACATCCTCTATTTCGTTGGAGCCCGATGCTTCAGCATCAGCAAAAACACCTTGTCCTACCGTGTAAAAAGAAATGTCTCCACAAGGGTTCTGCGCTTGAATACCAACGCCCCCGAAATATAAGCTAGTTGCAACCGCACCATCAAAGGACAGCACGTTTGTTATAACCGAAGCCTCAAAATGAGCGGCGAGCTTGCCCGCAATCACCTTCATACGACGGGTAGGCTCAACAAGCACAACCCGATCACCGGAAGCGTCGAGGGCAGCGACAACCGTATCGGCGGCATCGTCGAAAACAGCGCCTTCGGGCAATGTGATATGCAAGACTTTATCGGCAACGCCCAAGGGAAGCTCAAGGTCGCCAATTGACACGCAGACGACCTCGTCTGCCATGCTCCGCGCACCAGCACAAAGCTCGCGCGCCGCATCTTGGTGCTCGGCAAGAATAAATGCTTTCATTGTTTTTCCTTTCCTAGAACGCAGCTTTAAGGGCGGCGGCAAACCATTCAACAGCACCATCAGCAGAGGCCTCG
>NZ_JAVWUP010000321.1:0-2170 GCF_036667095.1 Gordonibacter sp.
TGCAAATTCCGCTTGAATTGCGTGCCTATTCCGATAGGAACTGAGTGAGTTTTCCGCTTTAGCTGCGCGCCTGCTACGATTGGCGCTGCGCGTCCATTCCGCTTAGAACTGCGTAACCAACTTCTCCTCTATGCTTGTCCGGCATCTACCCGACAAAGAAGAGAAAGAAGTTGATGCCTATGCAAGATCGGTCAACCATCGTCGGAATCATCGAGATGAGATCGAAAGGGTTCAGTTACCTCGATGTCCAAGCGCGCTACCGAATAGGCTCCGGCACGATCACCCGGATCATGAAGAACTTCGATGCTATGGCGACAACGCTTGACGAGCTGAAACTCATGGAGGCGGGCGCTGTTGTCGACGCGTTCTTTCCACCCGAGAGGAGGCGCAGGAAGGATACGGCGCTTCCCGACTTTGTAAAGATACACGAGCGGATGCTGGACATGGGAAAACGGGCGGACCTTTCGCTGATCTGGATGGATTACAGCGAAGATAATCCTGATGGATACCGCCTGTCGCAGTTTTACAAGCTATACGGTGAATACCTTGCACAGATCAGCGGGAATAAGAGATCCTCGATGCCCGTCGAACGGATTCCTGGACAAAAGATGTTCATCGATTGGGCTGGTGACACGCCCGAGCTTTTGGTCGACGAAACGACAGGAGAGCTTTCGAAGGTGCACTTCTTCGTCACCACCATGGGCTTTAGCAGCTACCTGTACGCAGAGGCCTTCCTCGACGAGAAGACGCCGAGCTTCGTGGCCGGTACAGCGCATGCGCTCACGTTTTACGGAGGGGTGCCCGAGCAATTGGTGCCGGATAACTGCAAGGTGGCCGTTTCCAAGCATACGAAAGACGAGCTCATCTTAAGCAGCGCATACTCCGATCTAGAGGATTACTACGATGTCGTCGTGCTGCCGCCGCCGGCGAGAAAACCAAAAGGCAAACCAACCGTCGAAAACCACGTCCGGCAAATCGAGACGCACCTGATAGAGCGTTTGAAATCCAAGCCCTACGTCACCTTAGGCGAGATCAACCGCGATATGGCCAAACTCGTAGACAGCATCAACGATAAGCCTTTCCAGAAGAGATCAGACATTCGGCATAGCCGAAAGCTCGGGTTCGAGAAATACGACCAGCCCAAGCTCCGCCCCCTTCCCGGCCTGCCGTTTCTCACCTGCGACTATCGCTCTGTTCTACGCATCCCGGACAATTATCACGTCGAATACGACGATCATTACTACTCAATTCCGAGCACCATGGTCGGCAAACCGGCAGTGCTCAAGGCGACGATGAGCGAGATCCGCATCTGCGATAGCGACAACCGTTTGATTTGCAAACACGAGCGCTCCTACAAGACGTTTCCCCTCTACATCACCATCGACGAGCACATGCCCGCCCACCATGCGTTCAATAAGGAGCTCGACGCGCGCGACGGCGGTTACTACCGCCGCTGGGCCTCGACCTACGGGCAATCCATGGAAACGCTCATCGACCGCATCCTGCGTGTGCCGAAGCATGAGGAGCAGGCCTATCGCAGCTGTGCGGGCATCTTGCACATGTGTACCGACGTGCCAAGGCCGATCGTCATCGAGTCTGCGGATAAGTGCGTCGAGGCGAAGGTGTTCAAGTACAGCCACTTCAAAAAGGTCTTAGGCCAGGCCAGGCAATCCTGCTTGCACAACGAGGGGCAAGATGCAATCGGGCTGCCGGATCATGCCAACATTCGCGGAAAGGATTACTGGAAATGAAGGATGTCTCTGTTGATGCAAACGATATCGATGCCGTCACGGATATCCTCTGCGAGCGGTTGCGCAGTATGCGGATGTCGGCGATGGCAGAAGCGCTCGAAGGGCAGCTCGACGACCCTAACGCAGATCTTCGCGGCTTCTTCGAGCGACTTACGGAGATTATCGATGCCGAATGGCAGAGCCGCTACGACAAGAAGTTCACGCGCTTCCTGAAAAACGCGACTTTACGCTACCCGAGTGCCGACTTCGACGAGACCATCTACGATCCCGATCGCCTGCTGGACGCGGCGGCTATCGAGCAGCTTGCCAAATGCGAATGGGTCGACGAGGGCAAGAACCTGCTCATTACAGGTCCGACTAGCGGTGGGAAATCTTACTTGGCCAACGCCATGTGCGTCGCCGCCCTGCGCCAGTTCAAG
>NZ_JAVWUP010000322.1:0-2151 GCF_036667095.1 Gordonibacter sp.
CTCCCGACAGGTGCATTTCGTGTTATCCGTGCCAAGGCAACTGTCTGCTGTACTGGCGCATCTTGCTGGATGTATGGATGGAACACTGTTTCCGCTATGTCGATCAACTCGCCGGACAACACGGGAGATATCGATGCTGCTGCGTTTCGTCATGGTTGCGCGCTTCAGGATTCCGAGTTTTTCCAGTGCGATTTGATCAATATGGAACCAAAGGGCCTTGCGGCAAGTTATCAGGGCGGCATTGGCGCCGACTCCGGGTGCTGTGCATATATTTGCGACAAGAATGGCGAGTTCTTCTTCCAGGGCATGGACTACACAACGCTTAGCAAGATCAGCATGACTCAGATAATCGCACAGCGCATTCACGATGGGCTTGGTACGGAAAACGGCGGCGTATACGTTGACTTCTCAACGCCTGAAGCTGTTTCGTCTATGGGCGAAATGTATGTTCGCAATGTAGAGCTATGGAAAGAGGTCTTCGGCATCGAAGTTTTGGGAAGCAGGCTCGAGGTTGCTCCTGAAGCATACGAGCATGGTGGGAACCCTGTTGTCGACGAAACTCTCATGGCTGTTGACCTACCAGGATTTTTCCATGCAAGAGGCGGTGGGTATTGCGGAAGCGCTGGTGGCAGCACGGTTAACGTTGCAGCGAGAAATGGTGCTTTCGCTACGAAAAAGGCTGCAGAGTACTGCGCTGGTGCGAAAATGCCCCCATTGGATGAAAGTGTCGTTGCGGCCGAGTATCAGCGTTTGCATGAGTTGTTCGCGCGCAACGGAGGAAAGCGTCCGCAGGAAATCCGCCGCGCAATTCAAAAGGCATGCTACGACGCTTGCCGCCCCCTGCGTGATGTGGGGGTCATGGAATCTGCCATAGCTGAACTCGAGCGTATTCGCAAAGAGGAGATGCCGAAGATGACGCTGGGGGATGCCTCCAAGGTGTTCAATACGGACTGGAAGTGTGGTATCGAGAATTATAGTCTTTTGGATATTGCTGAAGCGAGCGCGAAAGCAGCACTTTTCAGGGAAGAAACACGCGGGCATTGCTATCGGCCCGATTTCCCCGAAGCTGATGATGGAAACTGGCTTGTCAACATTATCGAGCGCTACAACGGCGGCGACATTCAATGCGAAAAGACGCCGGTAGTTGAAATTAATTCTTAGTACGTTCGGTTCACGATGATCACCTAGGAGTATATTCATGAAAGTAACAGTTCAGAAGTACGACCCTTCGGTTGACAGCCAGCCTTACGAGGTGGATTTTGAGGTTGCGTATCACAAGAATATGACTGTACTTGAGGCGCTTGTTGCTATCGATGACGAGCAAGAGCCTATCGTTTTCGACTATAGCTGTCGAGGTCGCACGTGTGGTCGCTGCGCTATGACACTCAATGGTACGCCCTGTCTTGCATGTGTTACGCTGGTTGAGGAAAGCGGTAATAACACAATCGCACCTTTGGGTGGGTTTCCGGTGATCCGCGATCTTATCGTAGATAAAACGAAGGTTACGGATAGGGTTGCTTCTATCATGGTTCGAAAGCGCGCGTTTCCACTCGAGCTTGAAGAGGTTACAGTGCCAGTGAATCCTGAAATAGTGGCAAAGATCAATCCTCTGGAAAACTGTGCTCGTTGTTGCGTTTGTACTTCTGCGTGTCCTGTGGTATCCGAAAAAGGCCTGAAGTCGTATATTGGGCCTACGGGTATGCTCGCGATTGGTTTGCGGTTTTATGATCCGTACGACCAAGGTGATCGTGTTGTTGAAGCGGTGCAAAGCGGGTTGTACGACTGCAGGCAGTGCGGAACATGTTCGAGTGTGTGCAAAGCTCTCGAGATTGATCATCTTTCGGTGTGGGCCGACCTCCGAAACGCTGCAAAGGAACGCAATTTTGTTCCGAAGGAGTAGTAAATCTCATTAAAATACGTAGTATTTCAGTTAGATCGCCGTTTCGGATGGTTTTGAGTTGGTAGGCCAGAAAGCGACACGTTGAAGTTTTTCGGCATTTGTTGGCTTTCGTTTTGCGAGAGGCTTTTTGGCCCTTACCCCGTCGGTTGGGAATTTGCTTATGGCGTAGCTTTCCTTGAGTTGTAATTGTTGTACCACGCTGTAGCCGGCAGCGTGGTACAACGGCTTGAACACGCGGGCGAGCCGCTCGC
>NZ_JAVWUP010000323.1:0-2131 GCF_036667095.1 Gordonibacter sp.
CCGTGGAACATGGCTTCCGCCTGCGGGTGCATCATCGTGGGCCAGGGCCCATCCTGGAACGTGCCGCCAGCCCAGTCGGCCCTATTGTGGCCGTCGCCCACGTTGCCCTGGTCGGCGCACAGGCGTGTGCGCACCTTGAAGGCAATGGGAGCGAACTCCTCCAGGTACTCGTCGTTGTAGCTCACATCGCCCGTGGCCAGTACAACGCCTTTGCTGGCGTTGTACTGCACGTAGTCGCCGCCCTTGTTCTCGCAGATAGCGCCCGTCACCTTACCGGACTTGTCCTGCACGAGCTGCACCGCTGGCATCTCGTAGACGAACTCGGCCCCGATCTTCTTAGCTTCGGACTCGAACAGGTACTCGACGAAATCGGCCATGGTATGCTGCTCGAACACCTCGCCGCCGGAAATCATGTGGTAGCAGTCGATCTCGGGATGCACCGTAGAGCGCGATCCCACCGTGACCATGCACTTGGCACCGTTCTTCTCGGCAATGTCCAAAAACCAGTTCATGCAGCGCTCCGACTCGCGGAACCACTTCGCCACGAACGACTCGCGGGCGCGACCCCCGCACGTGGCCAGCCAACGCTCCATCTCGACCGCCTTGTCGAACTTGATGCCCAGCTTGTCCAACTCGCGCGAGGCGATAGCGCCCGTACCGCCTACGCCGTGGCCGTTGAGCATGGCATCCTTCTCCACGAGCACGACCTTCGCACCGCTCTCGGCCGCGCTGAGTGCACAGCACGTGCCCGAGTAGCCGCCTCCGATGACCAGTACCTCGGTATCCACCGTCTCCTTGATCTTATCGGCCGCGATAGCCTCCGGTTTCACTTCCCACGTATGCTTGGCTGAACCGTCACCTGCGTCCGCCTTCGCATCAGCCGACCCGGCCTCTTTAGGACCGCAACCGACCATGCCCAATGCTGCCATGCCCGCAGCACTAAGGGCAGCGCCTTTAATAAGGCTGCGCCTCGAAATGCTTCCAACCGATTCTCCCATGGTTCCCTCCTTGAATTGCGTTTACCTTCCTCTGCGGAACTTCGTCCGCTCCAAGGTCAGCTTAGCCGCCAGAGAGGGGCAGTCCCATCCCGCAATTCATGTTGTTTTTGCATCAGTGCTGTTCAAGACATTGCCGGAAAAGAAAACCACCCGCTTTATGGGGTGTCGGCACACGGCAAAGGCAGGCTTTCGGAACCCTGTATCCAGATTGAGGGCGTACCGATGGGGCTGCGAGGTTCCCGATGAGCGAAAGCCCGCCCGTCGTGCGCCTCGCAGCACACTGCGACAGCGGCACTCTTAGTCGAACAGGTCGATAAGCTCTTGGCGCGAATGGATGCCCGCCTTGCGGTAGATGCTCTTCATGTGATCGCGCGCCGTGTTCTCCGAGATATAGAGCTTGCGCGCAATAGCAGGCACATTGTTGCCCCGCAGCACCAATCCCACTACTTCGCGCTCGCGCTTGCTGAAAGGCTCGTCCAAGGCAAGCGAGTCCATGCGCCGTTCCAGCAACGCGGCAAGGTCGATCGCTTCGAGCATGTCGACGGCCCCGTCGTTGGCACCCTTCTCCGAGGCGCTTGCCTCGGGGGCGGCAGGCAGGCTGGCCTCGCCAGCCAAGCCGCTCGCCGAAGCGCTCCCGACACCCTTGCTTGGCGCATTCCCCGCAGATTCCCGCTCCCCCGACAGGCCCACTACGGCGATATCGTGCTCCGCGCCTTCCAAGCCCGCCTTTCCTCGCCGACCCTTGCAGGAGAACGCCACAAAGAACAGTGCCAGCGACAACCCGTAAATGCAGAGGAACAGAATGTTCACCACAATGGCGAAATCATAGGCTGCGAACGGATTGAGCCTCGTGCCCACAACATCGCCCACCAGCATGGCTGCAAGCGTCGGGCCAACGCAAAGCGCATACACCTGAGTCGAAGGCAGGTTGCGTTCGCTCGAATAGACAGCGCACGTGACGATAAGCAGCAGGTTCACAATCTCGAAGCCGAAGAACAGTACGCTTGCCAGCACGGGTGCGAACTGAGGCCCGAGCAACGTAGGCAAAAGAAACACCCCGGTAATGAGCGGAAACAGTATCTGATAAAGGCGCAGCACCGCAAAGCCCGTCTCGGAGAACAGCTCGATAAGCA
>NZ_JAVWUP010000324.1:0-2130 GCF_036667095.1 Gordonibacter sp.
GCGGCGCTTCCTGGAAAGTCGTGCGCTCACGGTCTGCCTGATGGCTGTCTACCTCGTCGTCCTGGCGTGGGTTATCCTGCTGAAGATGGAACTCTCCCTCGATGTTGTGGGCACGATTCGCAGCGTGAACCTGATCCCTTTGGCGGGGGCCACGGTGATAAACGGTGCCACCGACTACCGGGAAGTCGTGCAGAACGTTTTGGCGTTCGCTCCGTTCGGCCTGTACCTGGGTATGCTCCAAGGCGGCCGGTCGCCTTGGCGAGCCCTTGCCGCTATCGCCGCCGTGAGCCTGTCTTTTGAAGCGCTGCAATTCGCGTTCTCCCTAGGGGCTACAGACGTTACCGACCTTATCGCGAACACTCTCGGCGGAGCGCTGGGACTTGCCCTGTACGCGCTTGTTCGCCGTGCTCTCCGATCGGAAGCCCGCGTCCTGCGCATAGCCAATGCCGCGGCCCTTGCGGTCACCGTGTTCATGCTGGCGCTCGTCGGTTTGCTACTGGCGGCCAATTGGTAGAGACCGTGTCGGTTGGTTTGTGAGGCGAAGATAGAAGGGCTTACGCGCACGACATTCCAGTCGTTCGACCTATGCGACGGCGCGAGGATCGCCGCGGGCTAGCCGTATCCGCTGAGGTTCTTGCGGGGTAGAAACGGGCCGACTTGACGGTTGAGGCGCAGGTCTTGTCTGTCCGGCCCGTCAGGTCGGCCCGTTTCTGTTTTTGGACAGGATGGCCTACTTGGCGCCGTATTGCTCGTAATAGGCGTCGAGGGCGGCCTTCACCTCGTCGTCGATGACCACGCGTCCCTGGCACTCGCGGTTGAGCAGGTGCTCGGTGACCTCGGCCATGTCCACGATGGACGCCGTGGGGAAGCCGTAGCGCTCGCGCACTTCGTCAAGCGCACACATTTCGCCGCCTTTGCCCACTTCCATGCGGTTCAGCGACACCATCAAGCCCACGACCTCGACGTTCGCTTGCGACATGAGGATGGGATGCGTCTCCTCGATGGACTTGCCCGACGTGGTCACGTCCTCCACGATGATCACGCGGTCACCGTCTTCTAAGTTGCTGCCCAAAAGGATGCCCGTGTCGCCGTGGTCCTTGACCTCTTTGCGGTTCGAGCAGTAGCGCACTTCTTTGCCGTAGAGCTCATGCAGGCCCATGGTGGTTATGACCGACAGGGGGATGCCCTTGTAAGCCGGTCCGAACACTACGTCGAAATCGAGGCCGAAGTTGTCATGGATGGCTTGCGCGTAATAGCGTCCCAAGCGATGCAGCTGCTCGCCGGTCACGTAAGCGCCTGCGTTCATGAAAAAGGGGGACTGGCGACCGCTTTTTAAAGTGAACTCACCGAACTTCAGAACGTCGCTCTCCACCATGAACTCGATGAATTCCTGCTTGTAGGCTTCCATAGGATTCCCTTCTTCTCCGCGCCGAGGCGCGTGCCTGCGGTGCGGCGCTCGGCGCCGCGTCTGCTCGCGTTCCATGATACTCGATTCGGCAGGAGAGGTGCGCGGCGGTTTGCGGGCCTCAGGTCGGCGGCGGAGAGAGCTTTCTGCCTAGATGCACTTGACAATTACTAGACTATATCATATATTAGTGAAGGTCTGAAACACAAGAAGAGGCGCCCGCCATCCGATCCCCCGTCGTGTGGTGGGCGCCTCTCGTTTGCGGACTTTTTCACGTGGGTAACCGACAGGGTGAAAAATCTCACCGCTATGTCGATTGCGGCACCTTCGAGCTCTCGATGGGCGAGACCAAAGTGATGTCGGGCACGTCGTTTCAGGAATGGTATTCGGACGTTTTCATTCCCGATATGTCGGACGAGCCGCGCTACCGGGGCTCGGAGCTGCCGGGTAAGGCGTTCCTCGTCACGGTGCATGCCAAGAACTTGTCGGCGACGGAGAGCCTTGAGCTGCCTGTCCGCACGCCTTGCGCGCTTAGCCTATGCCGACGGGCGCTCCGCGCGTCCTTGCAGGACAAGCTGCTTGAAGGTGGCAGCCTCATCAGGAAAGACGTTGACGGCGCGGACAGGGCGCCGGCCGCCGCCGAAGGTGCGGATGGACGCAGGTTCGCGCAGGACTATCCAGCAGGGTTCCATGCCCATGACGCCCAGGTTCAGGCGCTCGCGCTT
>NZ_JAVWUP010000325.1:0-2123 GCF_036667095.1 Gordonibacter sp.
CCAAGCACCGGCCCCAAACCCGAAGCAGGTCGCACCTGCGTATCAGCGTTGAGAACCGGAATCGACAAAAAACCTTTGAGCACCAGGTAGTACACAAGGGCACACGCAAAAAATACCGCGACGGGATAGAGCACTCGCGGCCAATAACGCTTCACCTGTTCGGACATTCGGCCGACCTCCCTCCCCCAAACCACGTCTAGGCACCCCTATAAGCCCCATCGCTCACATCAGAGCGGAACCTCTATAAGACCCCAGGGAACAGCAGCGTTTACCGAGTTCTGCCTGCATGCAAAATACCCTTATCCAGCAACGCGCGAACAAGCTCGTTCTCTTTAAAGCGAGAAGCGCGCACTCTGCAACCCGCCTTTGTTCAATAGGTAATATATCTGCGAATCTTACCGCCTTCACAACATCCACGATATAACCACTCGGACACC
This sequence comes from Gordonibacter sp., assembly GCF_036667095.1. Classification (NCBI taxonomy): domain Bacteria; kingdom Bacillati; phylum Actinomycetota; class Coriobacteriia; order Eggerthellales; family Eggerthellaceae; genus Gordonibacter; species Gordonibacter sp. Next base: position 438 of record NZ_JAVWUP010000325.1, read on the forward strand.
GAACTCGCCCGTACCCTCGGCACCACCGTAACAGCATCCACCGCCGGAACCGCCCGCACCATCACCGCGATGCTGCCCTCAGCTCAAAAACTCCGGAATCGCCTTGCTTGGCAGAGCTAAAACCCGCTATTCGCCCATCATGTCTTGGAGCTTCTTCAGATCGGCCATGTTCATACCGCCCATACCACCAGGCAGGCCCATACGCCGACGGCGCCCTTTGCCCTTCTTGCCGCGCTTGCCCCCCGCATCTTCGGCGGGCATCATCTTCTTCATCATCTTTTTGGTCTCGTTGAACTTTTTGATAAGCTGGTTCACGTCCGAGACCGTCACACCGGCACCGGCAGCGATGCGGGCGCGTCGAGGGCCATTGAGCAGGTCGGGCTTCTCGCGCTCGGCCTTGGTCATGGAATTGATGATAACCTCCATATGATCAAGCGCGCCTTCATCCACTTGACCACCCGCCATGGCCTTATCGCCTCCCGGCAGAGCGGAGAGCAGCTTAGAGACACCACCCATTTTGCGTATTTGGCGATTCATCTCAATGAAGTCATTCAGGTTCAACTGGGCGCGCATCATGCGCTCAGTGGTCTCGGCCTCGATTTCGTCTTGCTGAACCTTCACGGCCTGCTCGATAAAGCTGACCACGTCGCCCATCCCCAAGATGCGCTTTGCCATGCGGTCGGGGTGGAATTCCTCGAGGGAGTCGGGCTTCTCGCCTGAGGAGATGAACTTGATCGGCTTGCCGGTGACCTGCTTGATAGACAGAGCGCCGCCGCCGCGGGCATCGCCGTCCATCTTCGACATGATCACGCCGTCGAAGTCGACGCGCTCGGAAAATGCCGCCGCCACATTCACCACGTCCTGGCCGGTCATAGCATCCACTACCATGAGTATCTGATCGGGCTTAACAGCACGTTTAATGGCCTCAGCCTCGTCCATCATCTTGTCATCCACGTGCAAGCGGCCCGCCGTGTCCACGATAACCACGTCGCGCAGATTGTCGATGGCGTCCTGGATGCCCTCTTGCGCAATCTTCACCGGGTCTTTTCCGTCGCCGCGGTACACGCGCACTCCGATCTCGACGCCGAGCGTTTCCAGCTGGTCGGCCGCAGCGGGGCGGTACACGTCGCAGGCAACCAGCAACGGAGCATGATTCTCTTGCTTCAGGCGGTAGGCCAGCTTGGCGGCAGCCGTCGTCTTGCCGGAGCCCTGCAAGCCCACCAACATGATGACGTTAGGAATGCGGCTGGTCAGAACCAGCTTGCTGTCGGTGCGGCCCAAAAGCTCGGTAAGCTCGTCCATGACGATTTTCACGACGTTTTGCGCTGGTGTAAGAGAGTCCAGCACCTCGGCCTCCAGGCAGCGCTCCTTTGTGCGCGCGACGAACCCTTTCACCACCTTGAAGTTGACGTCCGCCTCAAGAAGCGCCATGCGAATTTCCTTCATGGCATCGTTAATGTCATCTTCGGTCAGGCGGCCTTTGCCGCGCAGCCCGCTGAATATGCCCTGAAGGCGCGTCGAAAGGTTTTCGAGCATGATGCGTGGCTCCTCGTCGTATACGTCGATTAAGCGTACTGTTTTGAATTATACGACAGCAATCCCGCTCCGACCACAAACACACAAGCAATCCGACCGTGCCTTATCGGTAGGGTTATCGGTAGTCGCAGAAGTAGCGGTTAATGCCCG
>NZ_JAVWUP010000326.1:0-2116 GCF_036667095.1 Gordonibacter sp.
TCGCACGATCGGAGGCGCCGCGCTGACTTCGCGGGGCTGTTGCGCTACACTGTTCGCTCGATGAAACGATAGGCCCACCTTCAGTTAGGAGCCCTTTATGGGATTCTTCGAACGTATAAGCGAGGGACTCACCCGCTCGCGCGACAAGTTCAAAGAGCAGATGAACGTCCTCCTCGACCGCGGCCCCGACCTCGACGAGGAGTTCTGGGACGGTCTTGAGGAGACGCTCATCCTGGCCGACGTCGGAGGCGCTGCTGCCACCGAGATCGTGGAGGGCCTGCGCGAACAAGCCACGCGCAGGGCGCTTCCCGATGCGTACGCGGTGCTCGACCTGCTGAACGACCAGATAGCCTCCACGTTCACGCCCGGCGGCGAGGAGGTGCTGGGCGGCCAGCCCGCGCTCGTGTTGTTCGTGGGCATCAACGGCACCGGCAAGACCACCACGGTGGGCAAGCTGGCCAAGGAGGCCGTCGACGCGGGTCGCACGGTGATCCTCGGCAGCGCCGACACGTTCCGCGCGGCGGCCATCGAGCAGTTGGAGGTGTGGGCGAAGCGTGCGAACGTCGAGGTGGTCACGCGCGAGCGCGGCAGCGACCCGGCCAGCGTGTGCTACGACACCATCGAGCGCGCCGAGCAGCAAAACGCCGACCTCGTACTCGTCGACACAGCGGGCCGCCTCCACACCTCGGCCGACCTCATGCGCGAGTTGGAAAAAGTGGTGAACGTGGTGCGCAAGCGCTCGCAGCTGCCCGTGTACACCGTGCTCGTCACCGACGCCACAACTGGCCAAAATGGCTTGTCGCAGGCGCGCGAGTTTGACCGCGCGTTGCAGTTGGACGGCGTCGTTGTCACGAAGCTCGACGGCACCGCCAAGGGCGGCATCGCGTTGGCCGTGAGCCATGAGCTGGGGCTGCCCGTGCTCAAGATCGGTGTGGGCGAGGGGCTCGACGACCTCAAGGACTTCGACGCGCATGATTTCGCTCGCGCCCTCGTGGGCGACTTCGACGAGCGCGCCTAGCTTCTCGCCGCCCCGAGCGGGAGCATCGCGATCGCCGGGCTAAAGGATTGCGCCCGGAACCGAAAAGGAGAATACCAGCATGCTTGTCGCGCAGGTCCATAGCAATCCCGACGTGTTCGAGGCGCGCGTTCCGTTCGAGAACATCTCCACGAACAACACGAACTGCTATATCGTGAAGGACGGCGACGACGCGCTTGTCGTCGATACGGGTGCGCCCTCCGACGAGGGCTTTGCCATCCTTGACGCGGCACTTGTCGAGCTCGGTGTCGATCGGGCGCGCCTGCGCTTCTTCCTCACGCACCTGCATCTCGACCATGCGGGGCTTGTGGACCGCATCGCATTGCCGGGTGCGAAGCTCTATGTGAGCCCGGTGGACTTTGAGGCGGTGCGCGCCTCGCGCGCGGCCTCGTCCTACGATGTGGCGCGGCGTGCGTTTGTGGCTGAGGGTGTCTCACCCTCCGACGCGTCCGGTTACGCCCGCTACGCCGTTGAGCCGCGCCTGTTCGATGCCTCACGCCTCACGCTCGCACCCTCCTGCGAGGGGGATGTCGTCGAGGTGGGACGCTACTGTTTCCGCGTAATGGAGACGCCCGGCCATACGCCGGGGCACCTCGCGCTCTACGAGCCCGAATCGCGTATCTTGTTCAGCGGCGACCACATCTTGTTTGTCATCTCACCGAGCATCGCGTTGTTTCCGGGTGGAGGAGACGGGCTGCAAGCCTATCTCGACAGCCTCGCGAAGGTGAGGAAACTCGGTGTCAAGCGGCTGTTCATCTCGCACGGCGAGCCGCGCGACGACTTCGACGAGCGCATTGACTGGCTGGCCGCGCACCACCTCGAGCGCCTGGAAGAGACGCGGGGTATCGTCGGCTCCGCACCAAGACTTACGGGCGAGGAGGTTATCCGTGCCATCAAGTGGAACGTCCCGTTCGACGCGTGGGAGGACATCTCCTTTGTGCAGCGTTGGTGCATCGTCACCGAGGGCGTGGTCATCCTGAACCACCTCGTCGACCGCAACCTTATCCGACGCGAGGCAGATGAGGCGGGCATTAACCGCTACTTCTGCGACTACCGATAACCCTACCGATAAGGCACGGT
>NZ_JAVWUP010000327.1:0-2114 GCF_036667095.1 Gordonibacter sp.
GAAACTTAGCTAGAGGGCCAAGCGCTCGCACAACGGTGTCGTAGGGTGCGTTCTCAGACAATAGAGGTGATTGGAACAAGCATTCAGTTTCTGCACCACCTTGAAAGAGGTGAATGCTGCAGCCTTTTCGTGTAGTAAGCCTCGGGATTCCGTGCGGTTTTGAGGGTGCATAGACTCGGGATTATGTGTGTTTTCAAGGTTAGTAAACCTCGGGATTCTGTGATATTTTGCAGTATAAGAACCAGCGGAAAGTGTGATGTCTTATACTAAAGAGGCGCATAATCGATGGGAGTGTTTATGTTTGAAAGAAAAAGCTATGCAAGGCTCCTTGACTGGAAAGAATCTTCAGACGGCACAACCGCCTTACTTGTAGAGGGCGCTCGGCGTGTTGGGAAAACAACGCTTACCAAGCAGTTTGCCGAACAAGAATATGCCGACTTCATTTATGTCGATTTTTCAAACACAGGGAAAGATCTACTCGACTTATTCCGGGATTACCGGGGCGATATTGATACGTTTTTACGAATGCTTCAGCTCTATTTCTCAAAGGAGCTCCCACGTCGTAACGCGGTCATTATTTTTGATGAAGTGCAGAGATTTCCGCCTGCACGGGAAATGATCAAGCACCTTGTGGCTGACGGACGTTTTGACTATATAGAAACAGGATCGCTGATTTCTATTAAAAAAAACGTTCAGGATATTTTAATTCCATCAGAAGAAGAACGGCTATCGCTTTGGCCTCTGGATTTTGAAGAGTATCTTTGGGCGCTTCAGAAAAAAATATTGGCTGACGAAATACGTCGCGCATGTTTAGCGCAAACTCCGTTACCTGCAGCGATACACCGGCAGTGTGAGCGCCTGTTTAATGAATACATGCTGGTAGGCGGCATGCCTCAAGCTGTAGCGGCCTTTATCGAGGATGCCGATTTTGCACGCTGTGATAAGGTAAAGCGTCGCATTTTAGCGCTTTATGTAGAGGATATGGCCAAATTTGGAGGCCTTGATGGCAGGAAGGCGTACGCCATTTTTCAGGAGATTCCTGGCCAACTTTCCGCAGGAAGCAAACGGTTCAAATTTACAACCCTCGGCAAATCAGCTCGATACCGCGAATATGATTCGGCATTGATGTGGCTAGCAGATGCTCGTGTGGCAACTGTTTGTAGGAAATGCAATGACCCCAATGTTGGTTATCGTCTTACCGCTGATGAAAGCGCGCTGAAGTGCTACATGGCAGATACCGGCCTGCTGATGAGCCACGCTTTTGCGGACGGTAAAGAAGCACTGGAAATCTATCGCGCAATACAATTCGGCAGGGTTTCGGTAAATAAGGGAATGATTGTAGAAAATGTTATTGCGCAACAGCTTACTGCGGCGGGTGATGAACTGTTCTATTATGCCTGGGATGAACCGGCACCAGGGGATGGAAAACCTCGCCACCGACCCAGGGAAATCGACTTTCTTATTACGCGGGCTTTTGCTGATGCCGCTGGTAAGCCGCGCGTTTGCCCTATAGAAGTAAAGTCGTCAAAGTCCTATTCAACGGTTTCGCTTGATGCTTTTCGCAAACATTTTGGGAAGCGAATGGGTGACGAAATCATTTTTCATCCCAAGCAATTGAAGAGAGAGGGGCAAAGACTCTACTTGCCCCTCTATATGTCGTTTTGCCTATGATGGACTGATAGGGACGGTTACGTTTTTTGTACCTTGGCGAGAAACTATGCCCGCGGTTTACTCTGTTGTGGTAAAGTTGCTAACACTATGAATATAACCGACGAACAATTTGTGCTCATTAAAGAGCAATTCAAGACGTTGAAGCAGCGGTCTGCTTTTTACGCCTTGATTTTCGACGGTATCGATATAGCCGATGTGCAAACGCAGGCCGATTTTGAGAAGCTGCCGTTTTCCGAAAAGGACGATTTGCGCCGCGTGTACCCTTTAGGGCTCGCTGCTGTTCCGGAAGAAGAAATCGTGCGCATCCATTCTTCATCGGGCACCACGGGCACGCCGGTTATCATTCCCTACACCGCACAAGATGTGGAAGATTGGGCTATCCAATTTGCACGCTGCTACGAAATGGCGGGCATCACCAGCCGCGATCGTATTCACATCACGCC
>NZ_JAVWUP010000328.1:0-2107 GCF_036667095.1 Gordonibacter sp.
AATACGATAGCGCCATCATGACCGCGCACACGCCGACCATCCCCAGCGTCGAAGAGAGCATGCCGGCGAACAGGTTGAGCGGATCGCCGAAAAAACCAAGCGGGGTGATAACCCTGACGGTGGCCACGCCGATAGCCGCAACCGCAATCTGCGGGACCAGATAACGATAGCCGCTGACACCCGGAGACACGGGCTTCCACTCATCGTTTTCGACGAGCGTTACGGTGCCCTTCCTTGCGAAGAAGGCGCAGAGAGCTACGGCAAGCGGCAGCAGAATGGCAAGGCCGACTTGGAGCGATTCGGAGAGGGCCATGGTGAAGATCTGCACGAAAATCGTCTTCAGCACTAAACCGGCTACGATGCTGCCGGCAGCATAGACCATGCGTTGCGTTTCTGCGAGCATCGTGCAAAGCAAACAGGTGAACCACGCGTATCCCGCACCCGACACGACGATGCCGATAACTGCCACCATCTCGACGGGAAAGAACTGCTGCTGCACGGATACCGCAAACACCATCGTGCCGAACGATGCCGCCAGTGGCATGAAGACGGCCACGGACCGCTGGACGCGCTCGAACCAGTGCGGCGCAAGCGCCATAAACACCGAAAGCAGCAGCAGGCCAGCAAGCCAGTAGACGCGCATATTCCCGAGCGTGGTCAGCCCAGAGTACGGCACCGCAAACCCCGTCGAATGTCCCAGCAAATCGGCCCAAGCTGCCAAAAGCCCCCAGCCGACGGCCACGAAAGCAGCACTTTGCAGCGTCTTCAGCTTCTCCACGATCTGCCGACCATCCTTCATGTCGTCCTCCCCCTCGCGTTCATCATACGGGCGGTTCTCCCCCTTGACAACATCGTCCTTTTTGGGGATGAACCCTTTCAACAGCAATTCCGCCCTTTCGGTGATTCACAGGAACCACGTCGAGGCCCATGATCGGCAGTGTGTTGTTCGCAAATCACAAGGAGGGAATTACATGGAATCAAAATCCAATTCGATGAACCTTGCACAGACGCGCCGCGGGTTCATGAAAACTGCCGGCTTCGCGCTGGCGGGAGCAGCTGCGATGGGGTTGGCAGGATGTGCGCCTTCGGGAAGCAAGGGCACGGCTGCATCCAGCGACAAATGGGACGAAGAGTTCGATGTCGTCGTCGTGGGCGGCGGCATTGCCGGCCAGGCTGCCGCACTGACGGTAGCCACCGAGGGCAATGGCGCAAAGTGCTTGCTCATAGAGAAAGGTGCCACCCCCAGTGGCAACAGCCCGTTCTGCAAGGGCGACGCCATCTGGACGAAAGAGCCGGACACGCTTCTCGCGTACCTGAAAAGCCTGGCGCACGGCACCACGCCCGACGACGTACTGGAAGCCTATTCCCAAGGCTGCTCGGAAATCTACGACTGGGTGCTGGACATGGGCGTCAACAAAGAGGAAATGAGCGTCACCGAACCGGCTACGAAGGATACCCTCGACAAGCACAACGCCGAGTACCGCGAGTACGAGAATTCGTACGCCTTCGGTTACTTTGCTATTGGCAAGAACAAGAATGTCGAGGTCAAGGGGCCGAACCACGTGCAAGTATTCCTTGAGCAAGCCGTGGCCGAGCACAGCGATGTCGTTGACTACCGCACGTCTACCCCACTGGTGGACCTGGTACAAGACCCCGAAACCGGAGCTGTCCTCGGCGTGGTCGCAGGCGAGAAGAACCAGAAGCGCATCCGTGCCAAGCGCGGCGTGATCATGTGCTTGGGCGGCTTCGAGCACAGCCCTGAGATGATGCAGAACTATCTGGGCCAGGGTGCTGCCGTGCCGGGTGCAGGCTCGATGAACACGGGCGACGGCCACCGCATCTGCACGCGCATCGGTGCCGACTTCTGGCATATGAACAACGCCGCCGGCTTCTGGATGGCGGGCCGCGACCTGAAGAACACCACGTACACGAACCCGCCTATCTTCAAACCCGCCCCCAAAGGCTTCGGCATCACGGTTGGCGTGAACGGTCGCCGCTTCTACATGGACTGGGACGGCTACAACGTACGCGAGAAGTACCCCTATATGTCGGACATGAGCGTGCACGTAGGGTCCCGCCACGGCCACATGCAGTTCGGCGGAGAATG
>NZ_JAVWUP010000329.1:0-2097 GCF_036667095.1 Gordonibacter sp.
TGGTGGCGGTTGCTGTAAATAATCAGGTTTTTATCGATGAATGCCCGCTGTGATTCGTTGCCTGACGTCGGAGGTTGTTCAAAGCGCAGGGAAAGCGTGCGCCACGAATCGTAAAAGGCAAAGGCAACGCAGCAGATGACCAGAAAGTTTTCAGCAAAGTTGCGTTCGGGAAAAAAGGGAAGAAAACCCGATTCGAGAAGTGCGGGATCGAATATGAGTAGAAAATAGACGTTTTCAAAAAAGACGCAAAAACCCAATCCCCACAATACTATATAGAGAAAGCGATGGCGCCATAGACGGATTCGTTCCACTTCATCGGTGGTGCTCAGGTAGCGGATCGCGATGAACATCAGCATCCAGCACAGCATGAGTTCGCGCATGCTGTAGAACAGGAAAACCTGCCAGTTTCCCTCAGGAACAACCAGCAAAATAACCGTGCTGCACAAGGCGAATATCGCACCGGGAAAAAAGAGCAACGGTCGTCTTTTTTCATCAAGGAAGTCACAGATCAGCAGCCAAAATGAAACTAAAAGCCCCGTGCCTATAATAACGGAAGCGATGGGGTTGCCGATGAAATAGAACCCCTCGGCATGATATGCCGGACCCTGCAAGACGAAGTCGTCTTGAAACACGAGTGCTACATCAAAGAAGTAAAAGAGAAATCCAGTAAAGGCAAAAAGAAAGGTGCGTTTATGCGAAACAAGATAGGAAGACAGGCAGGTTGCTGCCGCAAGAATGGTGACGAGAAGCACAAGTAGCGTGTAGTAAAAAAGTGCAGTATCCACGATTCGGTACACCCCTTCATTGTTTGTACGTACAAAGGGCCGGTGAAGTATCGATTACGGTGCGTTTTCATAGTATACGAATCTTCTCAGATTGTGCAGTTGCTTTGAAATTCCGTGCAACTTCCATTTTTTAATCCATTGCGAAACGCCCTGTCAAAACAGGGTTTACAAAGATGAAGAGTGTGGGTTTAGAAGCCTCTACACCCACACTACACCCTTTGATAGACCCGGTTACACCTGTGCGGCAACCCGCGTATAGCGCATGGTATTATTACGATTTCAGCTAAGAGACAGGCTTGAGGGGAAAAGGAGAACCAATTGTGTCGACAGCAACAGCGGCGGTAACGCAAGGCTCTACCACGATCGAACCAAAGCGTAAAAAGAAACTGAGCTTCCCAACGGCATTTACTATTTTGTTTGTCATCACGATTTTAGCCATTGCGGCTACGTGGATTGTGCCAGCGGGATCCTACTCTAAATTGTCCTATGAGCCCGATGCGGCAGTACTGCAGATCACCGATCCTCATGGTGAGGTTACTACGATGCCGGCCACGCAAGAAGAATTGGATAAAATCAAGGTAAATATCGAAATCAGCCAATTCACTTCTGGAGCGCTTTCCAAGCCTATTTCCGTCCCTGACACTTACGAGCACCTTGAGCAGCGCCCCAAAGGAGTGCAGGATTTAACCGTGAGTATGGTGCAGGGCACGGTTGAGGCAGCGGACATCATGGTGTTTATCTTGGTGCTCGGTGGCATGATCGGTGTTGTAAATGCGAGCGGTGCTTTCGAGTCGGGCTTGCTTGCGTTGACGAAGAAAACCAAAGGACGTGAGTTCTTGCTGGTTTTCCTTGTGAGTGTGCTGATGGTGCTCGGGGGCACGACCTGCGGGCTGGAGGAAGAGGCCGTTGCTTTCTATCCGATTCTCGTGCCTATTTTCTTGGCTCTCGGGTATGACTCGATCATATGCGTGGGTGCGATATTTTTGGCGGGTTCCATGGGAACTACCTTTTCGACCATCAATCCGTTTTCCGTCGTTATAGCGTCTAATGCAGCGGGCATAAACTTTACCGAGGGAATTGAGTGGCGCGCGATCGGCTGTGTTGTGGGTGCCGTGGTGGTTATTGGCTATCTGTATTGGTACAGCAGGAAGATCAAGGCCGATCCGACCTCTTCTTATACGTATGAGGATCGCGAAAAGTTCAACAAGTTGTATGCTGTCGATCCCGACGGCAGCAAGCTCGGTCCCTTCACGGTGCGCAAGAAGATCATCTTGGTGCTGTTCGTTGTTGCGTTCCCCATTATGGTATGGGG
>NZ_JAVWUP010000330.1:0-2089 GCF_036667095.1 Gordonibacter sp.
ATGGTGACCAAGGGCAGTGCTAGCAAGAACCCTTGCGCGACCGTCTCGGAAAACGAGCTGACGCAGCGAAACAGGAAGTAACATGCCACAGCCACCAGCAGGCACGGCTCAAGGAAGAACGAGTCGCGGGCAGGCCGTACCACGCGTACGGTGGAAGTCCATATGACGATAATCCAGCCGCAAGAGAAACCCAACAAGGCACCCGAGAAGTAGAACAACCCCACATGCACCACCGGAAGCATGGACACAAGCGCAAGGACCGCTCCCAATGCTGCAACAGCGCTGACCGCCGGAATGCCGATAGCGGACTCGACGAACAGGCGCAGGCGCAGCAGCGGACGGGCAAGCGCATGGGCGATGATAACCGAGACGATCACTGTCAAGAAGAACGCCAACAGCTCCCACGAGGTACGATCCATCCCGATGTAATACATGGCACGGATAACCATGTGCGACGTAAAGAAGTACAGCACACCAATGCCAACGTCCACCACAGTGGGTTTTCCCACGAGTGCGCGCAAACTCCCCTCCGAGGTACGTCTCTGCTCCATGTTCCCCTCCCCGAAACGAAGATCGAGCGTCCTTGTGCCAGTATAGGGGATAGTGCTCATCGCCGATAACGCATTTCGAGTGAGATACTCGTACACACAGGGCCCAGATGCGAAGAGTAGCCCAAAGCGAGTGATGCCCCGCGCGCGCCTTCTCCCGTACCCTAGCAGCTGTCGGCACCCGCATGCAGCCTTGAGCGCAGTAAATGCCGACAAGGGGAATGAAATCCACGGAGGGGGAAACACATGACAACGAACATGGATCGCCGCAGCTTCTTGAAGGGCGCCGGTGCCACCGCGGCTGCCGCAGCGGCCGCAAGCACGCTCGGGTTGACCGGCTGCGCGCCGCAGGCCAAGGGAGCGGCCGGATCGAGCACCGACGAGCTGGTCTTAGATGCCGAGAAGTTCCAGAACGCCAAATGGACGTTCGAGATTCCGCCTGCGCTTATCGACGAGAGCAAGATCACCGACACGATCGAATGCGAGATACTCGTTATCGGTGCCGGCGTGGGCGGCCTGGTCACCGCAGCATCGGCCGTCGAGGAGGGTGCCGACATCGTCCTTATCGCCAACAGCGACGGACCCGTATCGCGTGGCGGCTCGAACGCTGCGTTCAACACCCGACTAACCCACGAACTGGGACTAGACTACACCCGCGAGCAGATCGAGCCCATCTTCCAGCAGATATTCTCCCAGAACAGCTTCCGCTTGGACCAGGAGAAGTGGTGGCTCGTGTATGACGAGTCAGGCACGGCCATGAACTGGCTCATGGACAAGGTCGAGCCCTTGGGCATCACGACCGTCATCGAGAACAACCAGCAGGACGGCGGCACGAACTGGTGGGACGGCGGCCCGTTAAAGACGCTGAACGTATCGCATTCGTTCGTATCAAAGGACAGCAACGCTGCCGGCGCATCTCAGCAGATCGTCGTCGAGGCATTGGCCGACGAGATCAAAAAGGGCGGCGGCCAGATCTTCTACAACACCACAGCCGTGCAACTCGACCGCGAAAACGACAACTCCGGCCGGGTGACCGGCTGCGTCGCCAAGAGCGACGGTAAGTACATCCGCTACGTGGCAAGCAAGGGCGTCGTGCTGGCTACGGGCGACTTCTCGCAGGACAAGGACATGGTGGCGAAGTACTGCCCTATGGCGCTTCCGTTCGGCTACGGCGGCGTGTACGACGGATCCGGCCTGAAGCTGGCGCTGTGGATCGGCGCCTCCTGGCAAAAGTACACTCCCAACGCCCCCATGCTAGCCACCATGGGCGACGAGGTGCTGCCCTGCCGCTGGTGGGCAGAGGGTGCGCTCACCACATTCCCCGGCCTACTGGTGAATAAGAAGGGTGTGCGCTACAGCAACGAAAACTGCACCTACGGATATATGCCCTACCCCCAGCGCGTGCAGCCCGACGGATGCGCCTTCCTCGTATGGGACGACAAGTGGGTCGAAACCTCGGCTCCCTGGCAGAGCGACCGCGTGGGGGGCGAGGCCCGAAGCACGAAAGATGTCTACAAGGCCATCGGCGCGCTATTCGACCC
>NZ_JAVWUP010000331.1:0-2068 GCF_036667095.1 Gordonibacter sp.
ATACATGAGGCGATCGGGGCTGTTGAGCCAGCGGCGCATGGAGCGGCCGCGTAGGCACGCGCGGGCTTGCAGGTCCTCGTCGCCGGTGTTGTCCGATTCCATGTAGACGACTTTGCCGTCGCGCGAGTGCCATTGGAAGACGCAGTTGCCGCCGCAGTTCACGTTGCACTGGCTCCAGGATATCTGATCGGCCGGCGCATCGCTCTGCGAGTCCTTAGCCGCCCCTCCTTCGCTTTTCGGCGTGCAGCCATAAAGAGCGCCTCCGGCGACACCGGTGAGCGCGAGGCCCGCAAGCGAGCTTGCGACGAACGTGCGGCGCGACAGTGTCGTTGTTTCGTTCAATGCCATGGTTCCCTCCTTCTCCTTGGTAGCTCTACGTCTCTACCGTACTCAATATTTCGGCTCCGGCCATCACACCGTGCATGTGATTTAAGGAGTACGGAATATCGTCTCCCCAGGTGGCTACCTCTAGGTGATGAACTTGGCTGCCATGCTATGGTACCCTATAGGGGAGGAAGTGCAGCGGGGGGCGAAGGGGGGATCGTGGAGCAGACGCAGGCATATGCGCAGGTTTCCAGTTGGGGATATGCATGCTTCCTGACGGTGAACGCCACATCCATCTGGGGAGGCGTCTTCCCCTTTTTGCCCCTTGAGTTCCAGACGGCGGAAGTCACTTTGACGTTCTTTTTGGCGCAGGCGCTTTCGTTTGGTGGCGCATTCGTGGCCAGCATGCTGGGATCGTACTTCTTCCCGAGTGGGGCGCGGCGCATGCTGGTCAGCTTGAGCGCGGTGCTGGTGTTCGCCGGGTCGGCCTGCCTTATCGGCGCCATGTACGTGCCGCTTGCAGCGCTGGTGCTTGTGGCGGCAGGCGGCGTGCTCTTGGGTATCGGCTGCGCAGGCATGTTCATGCTGTGGCAGCGCTACTTCTCTTCGCTCCCTTCGGCTCGGGGAAATGTGAGGCTTATGGTGGGCACAGCGGTGGCCCCGCTCATCTACTTCGCACTCTATTTGGTCCCTATCGCGCTTACGGCGTTTCTGATTCCGCTGGTGTTCGTGCCGCTGTGCGGCCTCTGCGTGGCGCTCTCGGTGCGCGAAATGCAGCTCGACCAGCCTATGTTCGAGGATGTGCCGCGCCATCATCCGCGCGTGTATCGCCGCGCGGTGGCGGACTACTGGCGCAGCGCCCTCGCCGTGGGAGCACTCGCTTTTGCGGCTGGCGTTATCCGCGGGGTGGCGCTGCTGCACCAAGAGATCAGCCAGGTGGTGAACGGCGCCTCCATGCTCGGCGCGCTTGCCGCGGCGGTGGTGCTGCTGGTGCTCTGGCAGCGCATGAGCTTTCGCTTCGGGTTGACATCGGTGTTCCGCGTAGTGTACCCGCTCGTCATTACGGGGTTCCTGCTGCTGCCCTATCTGGGGCCGGGGTACCTGAACCTGTTCGCGGCGTTCACCTATCTGGTGTTCTCGCTGGTGCAGATGCTCATGATGATGCAGTGCGCCCAGATTTCGCGCGATCGCGGCATCAACCCGGTGTTCGTGTACGGGTTCTTTGGCGGCGTTGCGTACATCATGCAGAGCGCGGGCTTCCTGCTGGGGTGGTTGAGCGATTTCGTGTCCCTGGGCAATTCCGAGTGGCTGTTCGTGGTAGCAATGGCTTCAAGCTATGTGCTCGGCATGACGCTGCTGGCCACGACCGGCACGCTGTTCAGACCGCTGACGTCGAAAGGTGCAGCTACTGCCGATCCTATCGAGTTCCTGCCGCTCGCGGGGAAACCGGTCGGAGAGGTGCGTGTGAAGCGAAGGGGTGCGCTGGCAGCGCTAGGCGCAACGACGGGCGGGTCGTCCGGCCCCGAGCTCCAAGCCTCCGGCGAGAAGGTACCTAAAAAGCGCCGCAACCGTCCCTCTGCTTCAGATGATGCGGGCATCATCCGCGACCGCGTGTCGAAGCAGTGCCTTGACCTGCAAGAAGCCTACGGGTTGTCCCTGCGCGAAACCGAAGTCATGGAACTTATCGCCCGCGGAAACAGCATGGCCTCTATTGCTGAGCGCCTGGTTATCTCGGAGAATACCG
>NZ_JAVWUP010000332.1:0-2028 GCF_036667095.1 Gordonibacter sp.
TTCGTACAGCTCTTCGGCAACCCAGATTGCATGCATAGCGTGAGGCTTCCGATCTTCCGCAGGAGGAAGTTCCAGGTAATCGCCGTAGATGCGGGTCAGGTAGTCTTCGTAGTTAGCGAGCGCGTAAAACTCCCGTCCCTCGAAAGGGAGTTTCGTCGTGTTGAGCGAGGCATAGGGCATGCGCTCCCGCTCACCTTCTCCCCAAACAATTACGCCCACGTCGCCGTTTGGGTCGGGCGGTATGGTAGCAGCGAGTTCGTCTAGTCGGGCTGCTTCGAGGTAGATGTCGGGTGCGGCGAGCAAGGGTGTGAGGACTCGCTTGACGAGAGCTCTGAACGGGGTTGTTCCCTTCGAGGTGTCTCCAACGGTGAAATTGTATTTCCGTTTTGCTCGACGGTTCGCTTTGAAGGGACGATTGTTTGCAGGAATGCCGTCTATCGGGAAAATGTCTATCCAAACACCTGATATGTATTGGGGGTCTACGAAATCCTCCCTAACCTCGGTTCGTGTGTCGATCAGCTTGAAAAAGGGGTATATCGACGTTTTGTCGCGATAGGATACGAGTTTGATGTGGCTGTCTTGATGGTCGGCGGGAAACGAAGCGTACAGCTTTTCGTAGTCGTTCCTCGGCATGGCCACGTCTATGTCGTCATCCCAGGGAATGAAGCCTTGGTGGCGAACTGCTCCCAGAAGTGTGCCATAGCACATGAAGTAGTTCAGTCCGTTTTCTTCACAGTATTCATGAAATGTCGTGAGTAGTTCGAGCTCAACGCGCTTTACCTTGTCAAGATCCAATGCTTGCATGAATGCCCCCTGATTTATCGGTATACGGTTTTGCAGAGGAGCCAGGCTGGCAGGTACGCTAGATAAGCAAGACCTTTGTAGGGCGAATCTGCAATGCCCCGTTTGCTGCCGCTGAGTCGATGGCCCACCAGGAAAAGGATGGTGTTGTAATATTTGAGGTACAGCGTATCTGAGTACTCGAGGTGCAAGCGCTTCAATGCCATGAAGCCAAAAGGGTTGTCTTTGGTGACTTGTCGCACGTTTTTGGTGTATCCGTCGGGCAGATATTCAATTATCGAGATTACTTTGTTGAGAACTGCGAGGCGGAAATGCTGGTCTATTTGGTGGTAGACGTAGGTTTCCGCCATGAATTTTTCGTCTTCGTGAACGTAGAACGGGTATTGCTTAAGGATGTCTGTTCGGTAGATATGAGCCGTATCTCCGCAGTGCTTTTTTTTGTAGTACAAATCCCAGAGCGTGATGGTGTCGATGCTTTCCGGCATCCAGGTGCCAGTAGGCTTTTCGGCGCTTGGCCCGCAGAGGGCGACGACGCCTGCGATGGAGGGGTCGTCGCAGCGATCTTTCCAGATGCTGCGGATATCTTCAACTGCGTTGACGGCAAGCCGGTCGTCGGAATCGAGGCACATGAACAATTCGCACGTGCAAGCCTCCACCCCGGTGTTATGCGCTCGCTGTTTGCCTCCGTTGGACTGCTTGAGGTAGCGTATGGGGAAAGATGCTTCAGACGCTTGGAATTGGCGCACTACGCTCTCGGTGTCATCCGTTGAGCCGTCGTCGACTATGAGCCACTCGAACCCGCCGGTGGTTTGGCGTTCGAGGCTCTCGAACAAGCGAGGCAACACGTAGGAACGATTGTAGGTGGGGGTAAATATGCAAAGGTCTTCCATGCGAACCATGATATCGAAACCAAGCTGTTTAAACAAGGAATTCCAGGGAAGTGCGGCGGGGCTGGGCTGGGGGCGGCTTGCGGAATGCGTGCGCGTCTTGCTGTGGTATTCTGGCACTGCTTTATTTGCATTTTCCAACCAGGGTGCATTTCTGGAGAAAACGGTGAGGTTGAAATGCAGTACGAAGATAGACTGCTCCGCAAGCTTCAGCTTACGGAGTTGGGAATACTCGAGGCCATCGACCGAGTGTGCGGGGACAACGGCATAACCTACTTCCTCGACTCGGGAACGCTGCTCGGCGCGGTGCGCCATGGTGGATTCATTCCCTGGGACGACG
>NZ_JAVWUP010000333.1:0-2024 GCF_036667095.1 Gordonibacter sp.
TGGTATTTCCACAGTCAATTCTTTCAGATAACGTTCTGAAAGACATCCCATCACATAAAGTTTTTCTAGAGATCCATTTTCCTTTGCTTGTGCAAATTCCAAAATCATATTGATAGATTCTTCCTTTGCATCACCGATGAAACCGGTGCCGAGCAAATGCTCTCGCGGACCATCCGCAAGAAGTCGGGCGGCGAAACACAAACACCTTTCTACATCGCGGTACTCGCCTCGTTTGTCCAGCTCTACCGTGCAACCGATACCTCGGTTGCCGGCAACACGCTTCGACTTGTGGTGTTCGACGAAGCCTTTAGCAAAATGGACGGCGGGCGCATTGCCGAAAGCATCAGACTTGCGCGCGACATGCAGCTTCAGATTGTTATCTGCACACCCCCCGACAAGGCACCCTACATCATGCCGCAAGCAGACCGCACGCTCATCGTGCACAAAAACCTGCGGAAACGCCGCATGTCCATCATACCTGCGGCAAAGGGTCAATCTCATGAATGAAACGCAAGACCGGTACTTTCAACGCAAGATACTGGAGTGCCTCCTTGTGAGCTACGAAAGACGGCTACACAGGGCACGAGCGCGCCAAGCGGCACCTGCCTTCGTCGAGCAGGGTGCCACGAAACCCGAAGCTGGCAACACGCTCGACCAGCACAAACCGTCGCAGCGCAGGATTATCGTTCACCCGCTAAAAGACGCGAGGCTGGGCTACCGCTACGAGAATGCCGACACCCGAGATGCATTCAACCGCGCAACAATTGCCCTAGGAGATTACTCTTTTATAGGATACGCTTGGGAGCGCAACGGGTACCTGGTCAAAGATATCTGGTTGATTCCTGACCGCTTGGAGGAAATCTACCATTTCATTGGAAGGATGTCTCCTGACGAAGAGCGAAAACGTCTCCGCGAGCGCATCTATGAGGCTTTGCCCTCCTGCAGTGCCTCGTGGGTGCATCTTTACCTCGAAGAGGTCACTGCCCGCATCGAAGCCGAAAAGCCCTTTCCTGCTTGGTGCAAAAAGGGAGAGGAGCACTTTGCAGGCATGCTGAACTTGTTCGCCAAGTACAGTAAATACCACGTCGACGGCATAGGCAAGCGCAAGCTCAGCATCGAGTGCTGGAATGACTCCAAGCGTTTCGAGCAAGATTTCGAAACAGAATTCCTACGAATAGCCGAGCGATACCACCTCGACCTCCAGGATACTGGCGAAGACCCCAATTTCGGCGCAGCAGACAAACTTAGAGTCCTTGGCATTTACGGCAACAACGATATATTCGAGTTTGCCGGCCCGCTACTCGCGAGCAACAGTAAAGGAACCTGTGATGTTACCTGCTTTTCGGACACAGGTATTGCCTTGCCAAGCAGTTCCATAACACGTGACTTGGTTTTTCATGCACCAGGCACCCGCCTCGTCACGCTCATCGAGAATAAAGCGAACTACGAAGACTATTTACGCACCAGCCGGGCAGAAGACGAGATTGTTGTTTACCAGGGCGGCTTTATGGGGCCTCGGCAACGCGCTTTTCTGGCGAAGCTATGCGAGGCAACACAAAAAGAGGCTGTCTATAGGTTTTGGGGGGACATTGATCTCGGAGGGTTTCGTATGTTCGCGCAGATCAAAAGCATAGAGCCGCGTCTGGAGCCGTACCGCATGGGCGCAAACGAAGTAGAGCGCTATTATACGCAGGGTCTCCCCCGTAGCGAAGCCTATTTAAAGAAGCTTGCAGCCCTAACCCAACAAGAATACTACGCGATATTTAAAGAGGCCATCGACATCATCCTTGCCAAGAAAGTAACCATCGAACAGGAAGTCATGCTGAAGTAGTTCCTCTCAGGCGCAACAGACCATCCAACTGAAGATCGGATTACCGGCAACGAGGCCGCTCATGGGAAAGTTCATATGCTCGCAAATGAAGGATCTGAACACTATGACCTGTACCAAGATTTCGGACACAGAGGTTAGAGAATTTATGTCGCCTTCTGCATAGTGGACTGCATTGAGGCCGTACGCTTGAAGA
>NZ_JAVWUP010000334.1:0-2017 GCF_036667095.1 Gordonibacter sp.
ACGGCCTTGAGGTCGTTGTCGATGCGCTGCTCCGCGAACATGCCCATGGGCGCTTTGATCGGCGTGGTGCCGTCGCTTGCCGTGACGAAGGAGTACCCAGAATCGTCATTGTCGGCCAGCAAAACGATGGGGAACATCCCCTCGATGGTCAGCTGGTTGTCGAGCATCTTGCCGATGCTCTTCGGCTTCATCCGCCCCGACTCGTCGAAGTCCGGGTGCATCATGAAGTAGACGATAGTGTCATCACTCGTCTTGTTCGCGGCCTCCAGCAGCCGTTCGAAGTTGACGGCCATGTCCGTGAACTTGCCGTAACCCGTCTGCTTCGCCAGCGCGAAGTTCTGGAAGGCCATCAGGTAGTTCGCGTCGTCCACTACGTATGCGCGCAGCTTGTTCTGCGCAAGGCTGCCGTGTATCTGGTTGTAGACCGCATGGTCGAGCCGGTCGAGCTTCTTTCGGAACGGAAGCGGCTTGCCGGCTATGTTGAAGATGCCGACCTCGCCAGGCTCGAAGTTCCGCAGGCTGGTTGATTTTCCCGAACCGGAGTGGCCAAGGACGAGCACGCTCACCCCCATCTACGCCACCTCCCCCGATATGCAGTTGAACTCGTACCCCCGATATCTGCACGAGAGAAACGCCACGCCGTTGTACTCGCTGCGCCTTATTGGCGAGTCCGTTACCGTCGCCACCTCGCACATGATCGACGCGCTCGGCACTGATACTGTTGTCTCGAAGCAGTCGGCCTGTCCGAACAGCCGCTTGCGCTCTCTGTCAGACATGCGCAACGCATCCACGAGCGCGTTGATGTCATCTAATTTCATAGCCATACCTCCATCGTGATCATCGCGCACACTGCAAATGCCACCCACACCGCCACAAGCGCCGCTTGCGCTCTCGGTGTCCAAGGTGTTACACTTGATGGGATCGTTTGATCGGATGCGCGCAAACTTGCTACGGTGGGCGCGCTTTCTTTTTTACGTCGAACCCTCAAAGGTTCGTGGATTGAAACTTTTTGTCTAGGCAACTTCTGCCTCCTTCTCAACGCCGCATATTTTTCGAAACGGGATGCGCCACTCAACCCCGATTTTTTTACACTCGATGCGACCCTCTTGGCACATCTTCCTGATGCTGTTCTCATGCATTCCCGTAAGCATCGCGAACTGCTTCGCGGTTGCCAGATCACCATCGATATCATCAAATCCGATGCGCCTGTGGTCATTCTTCTTGGTCATAGTTCCTCCTTTCTTTTGCAATCCATCCACCACCCATCGAGCCGGTATTAGCGCGCTTTCCTGGCGTACCTTAATGGGCGCTCGGCGTGTGTTCTCAGCTTGCTTGCGTGGTGGTAGACCATTGGGTTTTCAAGGTACTTCGCACGCACCAAGTACGTACAAGCCAAATAGGCACGGAGGCGGCAGCGTGGTAATATTTGATGAGATGGGAGGTGATAGATATGGATAAGAATTTTGATGATTTCCTCGATTACGCAGAAAATAATTCGCGTGAGTGTCAGGCAGCAGCTGAATCAGCTCTCGTTGATTACAAGAATGAAGATGGGACATTTAATCTTGAGGACTCCTTGAATGCGGCTTACTCGACAAATCGGGCGGCGACGCTCGCACTGCTTCGCCAGTATCACGACTGGGCAAACAAATAGTTAGACCGCGATATACTTTCTTTTCCCCGCGTCTGTCTTTTTCGGCGCGGGCTTTTTTATTTCCCATAGGCGGCTCCTAACCGCTGCCGCTTCCGTGTCTATTCAGCTTTCAAGGTGCTACAATTCCATCTATGGAAAAAGTGCCTTTATACTTGCAATGGTTCTTTATTCGAATACGCAACCATAGCGACGAGGAAGACTATTTCGTTAAGCGATTCGAGAACATGTCTCGTGAGAAGATGCTGATAGAGACGCAAATGATCGGCGATCTTCACAAGCGCGGGCTAATACTTCTTTCCGATAAGCGAGAGAACAAAGTGTTTAATCCCCTTGTTTTTACCGATAGCAACGGGGCCGTTTTCC
>NZ_JAVWUP010000335.1:0-2015 GCF_036667095.1 Gordonibacter sp.
ACACACCCAAGCTGTGCCGCCGCCTGTTCTGTGGTTTCGATTTTTGGCCTGTCGGCTGGCATAAGATAGCGCCTGCCCAATTCAAAAAGCGCAACAATCTCGCTTGTTTTTGCCGGCCCCATCCCTTGGATGTCCAATAGATCCTCGTAGGCAATAGAGCTACCTTTGTCCTTCAGTAGTTTAAGTATTTTTCTTGCTATCTGCTCCGCAGACACCTGCTTATTGCCGCTTCCTATAAAAAGATACAATAACTCTACGTCTGTGAGATGTGCGGCACCATATTTTGCTAGTTTTTCTCTTGGCATAAGTCTATTCATAGCTGTACCCAATATCTATCGGAATCCACTGGTTAACGCAACACTATTGAGGTGCGCACGCTTTCCTAGATCGGACGCTAGCCCATTGCTTCGTGAGGCTGTTTATATTCTACTGGACTTACGCCTTGTAGGTCGCACGAAAGTAACTTCGTGGTAAGTGGTTGAGCCGTGCGCTTTGCTACTCACGGCCTACGCGCCATCTGAAATCATGGAATCACAAGGAGTTTGCCGAGGAGGCGTGGAATGGCAACTCGTACGCTAAAGGGGAAACAGCACACATCATGCAGCGCATGATTGACCACCGCATCATTCATTCCTTGTACTATTTAAGGGACACCGTCGCGCAGGGCGGGGTGTAAAATACTGTCAAGGCATCCATAGACTCCTCGAAGCAGACAAGCGGCCGTCGAAAGAAGGGTGTGGAAATGACTGGAGACACGGCAGGGATGGCAGAAGAATTAGGGCGCGATATTTCTGTTCTTGAGGATGCCATCAACGACATGCTACCTGGCTTAATGTTCTCCGTGAATTGATCGGGGGGCTACAGCCGATCGCGCGGAGAACCTACTCGCTTGACTAACCTGGTGCATTTTTGAGTTGTAAAGCTGCTATCATGCTTGAAGCTTGATCCCGCATTGGTTCTTCAAAACAAATAATCGGCAGCCACTAATTAGCAATCGTTTTATGAGTCTATATGATTTGCATTGATAAGGCTGGTAAATAGTTACTGAATTGAGGAAGATATGAGTGACACAGTAGAAAGCGCGTCTTCAGTTTCGAATTTATCCTTAGGCTTCACAAACAAAGCTTCAACTTCTTTGGTTGTGAGGGTTGTTTTCGAGGTGCTTTGGCTGTTTTTTTTATCGCTATCTTTTCCTGTATTGACGGGCTTGATGGCTGATGCGGCAGATTGGCAAATTCTTCTTTCTTCTTACGGATTGAACGTAGTAAATCTACCGGATATTGACTGGGTTACCATTGTGATTCCCGGGATTGCTCTCATGTTCCTTGCCTATTCCTTTTCGTTTGATTTCATAAATCTTCTTGGAGCGGTTAAGCCATCTTTTCAAATAAATCCGGTAAGACCGGGGAAAATGCACACCGCTTTATTTTGGCTCTCAGCAATTTTCTTCGCAGCATCCGGGGTAATTCACCTCGGATGTATGGCTTCTCGGTATATGGCAACGGTTCCAGGGCTTGAGATTGGAAATGCGATTACTGCTAGCCAAATAATGGCGATATGCGCTGGATTTATCTTGCCGTCAGTATTCGCGAGCACTCTTCTCTGCTGCTTCTTTTGCGCGAAGGGAGCTAAGAGCACGAAAGCGAACCTTACTAATCGAATGAGCAATGCAATGCGTAGCTACCCAATCGCACGGTGGACTCTCCTCGTGAGCGCGATAGTTATTATTGGTGTTTTTGCTCCTCTTTTAGCTATTGCTGCCATGATGATGTTCTCGGTTGTGCTGGCTGTAATCTTCTTTGGAGGTGCCTTAATCCTCTTTATTGCCATATTACCGTCTATTCTGGCCGCAGCACTTCGTTCAAACTAGGAATTAACATTATGATTAAGCTTTTTTTTTACTGCCCAGAGAATCGTTTTCGTCTCTTCTATTACGATTATTTTCTTAGTAGCGTTGATTGGCTGGTTTAGCAACGTATGGACAGCGCCGATAAACGACCTGCAAAATACTGTTC
>NZ_JAVWUP010000336.1:0-2014 GCF_036667095.1 Gordonibacter sp.
AACGGTACTGTGTCTTGCGATCCTTTCCCGTGAGTAAGGCGAGGGACTGCACATAGTCTTGCACGGGGTCGCCGTACCAGCGATGGCCCGTAATGGCAATGGATACCTTGATGCTATCCACACTGGTTTCAGTGTTGCCGAGATTGTGGTAGTAGGCATCTTCAGAGATTGTTTCGTCAGATTCTGGTGCGCATTCGAGGATGCCTCGCTGTGCCCATGCCCAGGTAGGAGCAGCTTCGGCGGGGGTGATGTTGAGCTCAATGATGTGCGCATGGTTCGGCGCGTAATCGAGCGTTTCTTCGATGCTCATAGGGTGGTCCTTCCTTTTGTGGTGATGATTGCTTTGAAGCGGCATTCCCATACGGTTATGCCGCTATCTGTCAGCTCGAGTTCCTGTGGGTCGGTGTAAACCTCTGTCGAGGTTAGCCGGTAGGTGCCGTTTTCGCTCGCCAAGTCGGCATGCGTGAGCAGCTCGGCTATGTCGCAACACTCGTCGATGGCCTGACGCTCGCTTTCCCTGGCCACTGCAACTTGGAACAGGTAGGAGACGTTGCGTGTGCCGTCGTAGTACGTGCCTGTGGTCGTTGCTGGCACGCGCCTTACCGCTATGCCGCCGTCGGACACATCGGCCAGCCGTTTTACGTCGGCATCTTTGTATCCCGCTTCCCGCAGACGCTTTGCGGCAACGTCCACCAGGTCGATGCTTCTGGCCGGGCTCATTCGGCCTCACCTATCGTCATGGAGCCTGCGCCATCGATGCCGCACAGCTTACCTGCCATGGTGCGCCAGCTGTCCACCTTCTCTGCCTTGGCGACTTCGCCCCATTGGGGAGCAGCGTTCACGTTCTTAACGGTTCGTACGTTGTCAGCGTTGTATACACGTTTGGCGTAGGGGGTGTCCCAGATGATCTGGCCGTTTTCGTAGTCAGATGCAACGTCCATCGAGTCGCGTAGTGTGCCCTCGTCCTCTGGTACGTGTTTTCGCATGTCGAACCCAACCCGCTGTGCGAACGCCGCCTGACGCTTCCGCAAAGCGGCGGGGGAGTACGCGGCTTCGATGGCTTTCAGGTCAACGGTGATCTTCGGCTGGCTCATTTAACATCGACCTCCCAGTGGTGAACGCGTCCGCGCAACTCATGAGGCACACACACGATAACTTGCATGTTCTTCGCCTTGCCAGGTACTGATACCTTCGACCCCTTCGGCACCTCGAAGGCACCGGCAGAGTTAACGGCGTCGATCCAGAGGCGCCCCTGTGCCCCATCTGCTAGCTTGTAGATTCGGGGGTTTAGGGCCTCCTTGCGCTCGAAGCGCACATGCTCGATGGTCACAGCATCTAGGTATTCACCCCCGTACTCGGCCTGAGGATTGGGGATGCGCACTTCCAGGCTGTCCGTCAATTCCGAGAGCGGTATTTGCAGCGGCATTATCCGACCCCCGCATACAGCAGGCCGGAGCCGGAAAGCTCGCGCCGAATAACGCGCTGCATATCCGTTTCGTAGGGGTTAAGCTCAGACGCTCCCGCACTTGCCGAGAACGAGCCTATGGATATGCTCGCCATGCTCTCGCCGATACCGCCTGAGGCCCCGTAGGCTGCGTCAACGTCAACCGCTGCACACACGGCGCTGAGGTAGGCCGCTTCTTGTTCCGCATCTTCGGGGACGTTGAAACCCATAACCTCGCGCACAGAGGCTCGTGCCGCCCGAAGCGACGCGTTAAACGCCGTCCCTGACAACTTGCCGCCCCACTCCCGGTAGGCTTCATGTGTGGGACTAGGAAGTGGCATTTGCCGCCTTCTTCGCCTCGTCTACGGCCTTCTGCACAGCGTCCGGAGCTTCTACAGGCTTACCGTCCTTACTCTCGTCCGGTTCGGTGGTTGGCTCTGTCGGCTTCTTGTCTTCCGGCTTACCCGCAGGCTTCGCGGGAGCCTTCTTTGCCGCCCTCTTCTCCTCGAACGTCAGTCCTACAGTTCGCATGAATCCTCCTTAAACTACGTGGCTTGCGTAGATGAGTCG
>NZ_JAVWUP010000337.1:0-2009 GCF_036667095.1 Gordonibacter sp.
CCTGATCGGCGCCGATCAGGTCTGGGTAAACGTCGCGCCGCTGTGCGCGGTCACGGCGGCGATCGGCACCGCGCTCTGGATCGTGTACGCACTCATGAAACCGCCGGCGTTCGAAGAGGACGAGAGCATCGATGCGGCAACCAGTGCATCGCCAGGCACAGCACGCGCCTGCCGCGATCTGGGCATGTCGCCAGTCGACGATGTCGCACGCAATCGCGGCATCAAGCCTCCCGGCATGGCGTAGGAAGTTGCCTTGCAAGGCGGTCACAAAACTCCTTGCAAGGCTTTTGCCTGCGGATATCCTCCACAGCCGCCAGTCGGCAAACATCTCCAAAGGCACACAGCCACACGAAGAAATCCCCGGGGCCTGGTTTTGTTGTATACTAGGTTACCGGAGATGTTGGGGTTCGCGCTCATCCTTTAATCGGGATCGGCGCGTCAATCGTGTTCAGTTTCTCCAATGACGTTCAAGACTGGACAATCAGGGGGAATAAATGGACGACGGCAACGCTGTCTCTAAACGCCGCATCGGAGCCATGGAGCTTTTGAGTATCGGTGGTTTCGCCTGCTTCTTCGGCTGGATGCTCGTTTCCTTCTACTGGTTGTTCGCCGAGTACATTCAGGATGTTTCAATAGCCGAACGCGATGTGGTGCAAATGTTCGTGTTCGCCGGGCTGGTGCTGGGATATTTCGTTTTGTACCTGGCCGGCAAAAACAAGCGTTTCGACCTCTTCAAAATCAAATGGCTTGCAACGACGGCGGTGCTGTCCATGCTACTTCCCCTTGCCGCGGTAGTGCTGGATTTCGGAATGACCATACCCTCGGCAGCACTCTGCGTCGTGAACCTGTGTGCAGGCATCGGTGGCGCGGTACTCACCGTGAGTTGGCTCGACGTGTGCAGCCGCATCCGACTACAAAGCTTCCGACGCTTCACCAGCCTCTCGTTGGTCGGAGGAGGCATACTGTTCACACTTGTCGCAATGGTGCCCAACCGCGTACAGCCTGCTTTCTGCATCATTTACGCGCTGTTAAGCGTAGGCTTGCTGCATTTCGTCAGCGCACGCGGCGGGTCCGCCACGTGCGCACCGCCTATCGGGTCGTGCAAGAAAACCTGGGAATTCGCCTGGGAGATAGAGCCGTCGCTCATCGCCTTCGGCATCGTATTCGGCCTCACCTTCGTCTATCTGTTCAATTCGGGTATTGATACGGTGCTCGTCGGGCTTCTGTTCGTCATTCCCGGAGCCGGCATCATCGCCGCATTCGCCCTACGGGGAAAGAATATCGGCATCACCGTTATCCAGCGCATCTTGCTGTGCGTAACCGTGCTTTCCTGCCTGGCTATGCCCTTTGCAGACAAGTGGGTGCAACTTGCCTGCTCGTGTCTGGTCGTGGCTTCGTGGGCGGCATTCGTGTCGGTGAATTACGCGCTCGTGGTAAAGAAGAGCGTCGAGAACTGGGGAGCACCTGTATTTCGCCAGGTGCCTGTTCGCCTCATCTTCAGCGCACTCGGCTTCCTTCTCGGCTGGGCCATCGCCGCCACCATGACGGTGATCTACGGAGCGCATTCTGATGCCTTCATGATCGTGCGCCTCTGCATGGCGTTCGTGCTGGTGGTAGTGGTCATGCTGTTCTTCCCTTCGCCCGAGCGCCACGATCGGCCGGCTGCGGCTGCAGGGCGCGAGGCGAAACCCGTCGTATCGTCAAACCTGAGCGACAGGGAGCTTTTCGAGCGCCGCTGCAAAGACGTGGCCGAGCTCTACCAGCTCTCCCCGCGCGAGACTGACATCCTCGAGTTCTTGGCAAAAGGCCGTAACGCCGCCTACATCCAAAGCAAGCTGACCATCTCGCCGCACACGGTGAAGAGCCACATCTACAGCATCTACCGCAAACTCGACATCCATTCCCAGCAAAAGCTCATGGACTTCGTGGAAGAGTACCCGATAGAAGCTACCGACTAAACATAGATTTTGGCAATAGGCGACCGTGAACACCATTCACATAAGAGCAAT
>NZ_JAVWUP010000338.1:0-1993 GCF_036667095.1 Gordonibacter sp.
CGCGGCCGTCAAGGAGGTGTGCCGCTTCTGCGAGCACTTCCTGGAGCAGGGCCCGGATCTTGCCGATGTGCCTGAAGAGGTCAGGCGCGTTGGCAACCCGAACCGGTTTTTACTGTAGGCCGGCGCGTTTTGCGAGGCCCGTTCCTGCAGGTTCCACCGGGGGTGCCAGAGCTGCCCATACGGATGCGGCCGCGCGGCTTTTGCCGGGTGGCCGCATCTGCGCTTCCCGGGCCTGTGCATTTCCTCGAAAGCGTGTTCTCTGCGTGATGTTGCGTTTTCGGAAGTCTGTTACAATGAGGATATCGGCGGCAAGAAGCGAGCACGGCGACGGAGGAGTGTGAGCATATGAGCCAAGCGGTTACTTGTCCGGCATGCGGAGCGTCCGACCTGGATGTATGCTGCTACGACTCCATGATGGTCGTACGTTCGAACCTCGCTATGTTCACGCTGCGCTGCCCGACATGCGGTGCCAAGGTTTCAAGCATGCAGGCCATTCCCTCGCAGTTGCGCGAAGAAGTCCGATTTGCCGCCATCGAAGTTGGTGCCGGCATGGGAAGAAAAGACTAATACTTCAATGTTGAATACTCTCTACCAAGGTCTCGATCCTGTCGTGTTTTCTCTGGGTCCTCTTGTCGTGCGTTGGTACGGCATCGCCTATATAGCCGGTTTCGTGTGCGCCGCGCTGCTCATCTACCGGCTTGCCAAGCGCTGGCGTGTCAACGTGGATGCAGATTCGTTGCTCACCATTATGTTCTGCGTCATCGTGGGCGTCATCGTGGGCGGCCGTTTGGGCTACGTGATGTTCTACAGTGACTACAACTTCCTTGAGAACCCGCTTGAGGTGTTTGCTTTCAACCATGGCGGCATGAGCTTCCATGGTGGGCTGGTGGGCGCGCTGCTTGCGGGTGTCGTTGCGGCAAAGCTCACGCATATCCCGTACCTCACGTTGGCCGACCTGGGTTGTGTGGCGGCTCCTATCGGGCTCTTTTTCGGTCGTCTGGCGAACTTCGTGAACGGCGAGCTGTGGGGTGCACCCACCGATCTGCCGTGGGGTGTGGTGTTTGGCGGTTCGGCTGGCATGATGCCGCGTCATCCCTCACAGCTCTACGAAGCGCTGCTCGAGGGCGTTATCCTGTTCCTCGTGCTGTTTTTGCTGTCGCGCAAGCGTCCGCCGCGCCCGCAGGGGACGTTTTTAGGCGTGTTCCTCGTCTTGTACGGTTGTTTTCGGTTTGTCATCGAATTCATCCGCGAACCCGATGCCCAGCTAGGATATATATGGGGTGGATGGCTCACCATGGGTCAGCTGCTTTCCGTGCCCCTCATCTTGGTGGGTGTGGGCGTTCTGGTTTATGCGGTTCGGATGAAGCTTCCCCAAAAGGGTCTTCCCGAAATGGAATCAGAACAGTAACATATAAGTCTGCGTATTCGCAAATCGAAAGGGAATGCCATGGATGTCACGTTTTACCATTGCACGCACTGTGGGAACATCGCCATTAAGCCGTTCGACAGCGGTGTGCCGCTGGTGTGCTGCGGCGAGCAGATGGAAGAGCTTACGGCTAATACGACCGATGCTGCAACCGAGAAGCATGTGCCGGTGATCACCGTCGAGGGCAACCAGGTGCACGTGGCTGTGGGCAGCGTGCCGCATCCCATGACTCCCGAGCACTACATCACGTTTGTCTGCCTGGTCACGGAGAAGGGCTACCAGATCGCTCAGCTTACTCCCGAGGACCAGCCTACTGCCAGCTTCGCTGTCGCCGAGGGCGACAAGCCGCTGCGTGCCTACGAGTACTGCAACATCCACGGCCTGTGGGTTGCCGAGGTCTAGACTTCGCGCAGTTAAGGTGTCTTGAAGGGGAGGGTTCCTGCGGGAGCCCTCCTTTGCGTTTATGGAGTCCCCTTAAGAGTTGGTAACCATATTCGGTGCGCCGGGAGCGACTCTTATAATAGGTGGAAATCTATTACGATCGAGGAGGGCCTCATGGGTTTTTTC
>NZ_JAVWUP010000339.1:0-1971 GCF_036667095.1 Gordonibacter sp.
AGTAGCGGATTTCCGTTTGATGGAAAAACTGGTCGTCTATATACTCGAGTCCAATATAGGGATTTGCCATAACAACCAACTCCTTTCGTAATTTTTCATTCCTAGTGGGACACCGTGTCCCACCGCTTATTCGATGCAGCCCGTATCGGCGAGAATCCTTTGCATCGTCGCCAGATTCGCAGCTGCCTTTTGCCTGCGGTAGTTCTTGCCGTTCATGCACACCGGCGCGCAGCGTTCTAGGATGCGGTCGTAGATGCGCCGCTTCTCGATTGCCGCTGCCTCGTTCTTCATAGCCTTCAAGGGGATGTTCGTGGTCACGATGAGCGGACGCCCCGTGCGGTATCGACCGTCTATCACGCTGAACACCTGCTCGAATCCGTAGTCGCTCGTGCGCTCGACGCCCAAGTCATCGATGACAAGAAGCTCGAAACTGTCGAGCTTGGAAAGGTATGCTCCTCTGCCGGAAATCCGTGCATCGGCCAAGTCATTGAGCACGCGCGGGATATTGGTCACAAGGACGCTCACGCCACGGTCGACAAGCTCGTTTGCGATGCATCCTGCAAAGAAGCTCTTGCCCGTACCCACGGGACCATAGATGAGCATCCCGAATCCTTGGGCATACATCTGCTCCCAAGCCTCGATGTAGGCACGTGCCTTGGGCATCTGCGGGTTGGTGCCGTCGTCGTTGGCAAACGTGCAGCCAGCCAACAGCTCGTCTTGCAGCCCTGCTTTTCTTAAGCTAGCAACCTTTGCGACTTTAAGTCGTGCTTGGCGCTCGGCCTCCTCGGCCTCAAGCGCACTTCTCTCGCAGTCGCACAGACAGCTCATCGTCGAGGCCTGCCCGTAGAGCTCCAAGCGCACCTGCTTTCTCTTGTGGCATACGCCGCAGGTAAGCAGCCCGGTTTCCGGGTCTGCGTAATCGCCGGGCTTAGAGGTTTTGACGGCAGTATCAATCACAGGCACTCCCCATCGTCGCATCGGTAGTCGAGCTTCGTCGGCGACGCCGCTCTCTCGGCATCGCGCGCTGCCCAAGAGCGGATGGTTGCCGCATGGCTCTTGTAGCTTCTACCGCTCGATTCCATGTACTCGCCCAAGCGCTCGATGCGGGCATCGAGGTCTTCCGGGAACTCGTCGCCCAGGCTCTCCAACTCCGAATCGCTCAGCCGGACGTTGCCGTAGCGCCCAAGCGCCTTCTTCTCTTCGTTCTTCTTTAGATTCGTATTTGATTCTTTAGTACTTGTTCCCTTAGTACTTCTTTGCGTTGGATTTTCCTGCGTAGGGAAAACCTGCGTAGGATTTTCCAATATAGGTTCAGCCTGTGTTGGATTTTCCAATATAGGTAAATCCAATCTAGGGCTCTCGTAGATCACGTATTCCGTATCGCGCAAGCGCCCGCCCGCATCGCGTCGCCGCGCACGCACCATGTAACCGTATTCCTCCAGCTCGTTTAAAGCAGTGCGTATGGAATCGATGCCGTCAGGATGCAGGGCGGCCATGCCCTTGATGGTGTAGTCCCAGTCGTCAGGCAAAGAAAGCATGAAGGACATGAGTCCCTTCGCCTTCAAGGTTAGCCGCTTGTCGCGCAGGTGACAATTGGACATGACGGTGTAATCACGAGTCTTCTCGACGCGAAAGACCGTCATGCTATCCACCTCCCAGCCCAGAGTATCGGCCGGGATCCGTGCTTCGGGGCGCGAGTGCGCACGCAAGCGCAAGAGCCGCGCAGCATCCGCCAAGCCCCATGAAGATGTACCCGATCATCTTGGACACCTCCTAATCTTTTCATAACTACGCATGCGCGCACGGGCAGATCCAGGGCAGGCTCCGCCCCATGCGCGTCGATGCGTATAGTTTCGTTGGTTAGTTGAATGCGGTTGTCAAGGTGCGCGCCGTTTGAGGCGCGGGAGTTTTTCCTCCCTACCCTTAAAGGCACGCAATCCTCTTTTTGGATACCTCTCATCTTTCAAACCC
>NZ_JAVWUP010000340.1:0-1960 GCF_036667095.1 Gordonibacter sp.
TGGAAGATGGAGGCGATGCCGCCGACGCCGAGCAGCGCGAGCGTCGCCAGCGCCACGAAGTTGAGCGACAGCCCCAGCCCGAAGCAGAGGTCGGCCAAAAACGCGCAGAGGAACATGCCCAGGCCGACGCGTTGGCAGGCGGTGGATATTACGAGCGGCCAATGGATTTGCATAGCGTCTCAGCTCCTTTCCGGGGCACGAGGTAGACGACGGAGGGCTTGTTCCCGAACTCAGGATGCACGCGGTAGACGCGATCCTCGTTCGCCGCAAGCACCCGCGAGACGGGGCTGTCGGGATCGTTCAGGTCGCCGACCGTGCGGCATCCGGTGGTGCAGGTGTAGGCGCACGCCGGCTGCTCGCCCCGCTCCAGCTTGTGGACGCACAGGATACACTTCTCCACCGTCTTGGTTTTCGGGTTGAGCGTGCGGGCCTCGTATGGGCACGCCCAGATGCAATACTGGCATCCGAAGCACTTGCCCGCATCGACCAGCACGATGCCGTCGTCGGTCTGGTATGTCGCCTTCGTGGGGCACACGGCGATGCAGCTGGGGTTCTCGCAGTGCATACACTGGTTGGGGAAGTAGAACATCTCGAGCTTGTCGGGGTACCTCCCCATCGGCCCCATGCGGTACACGCGGTTCCAGAACACGCCGAGGTCGACGTCGTTCTCCATCTTGCACGCAACCGCGCACGCCTGGCAGCCCGTGCATTTATCGAGGTCGATGACCATGCCCCAATGGCGCTTCGCTTCCGCCATGGCTACTCACCTTCCTTCTTCTTGACGATGCGGCACAGGGTGCTGCGCAGCCCCGGCGTGAGGAACTCGTCGTTGTACGCCCGATCGCTCGTCAGCGTGTTCGCGTTCGAGCTGCCGTCGGGGTACCCGGGCAATCCCAGCGCCGGGCACGCCTGCCACCAGCCGTGCGGGATGACGCACACGCGCGGGTCGATGCCGTCGCTCGGGCGCGCTCTCATCGTGATGCGGCCGGTGGGAGACTCGATCCACACCCACTCGTCGCGCTCGATGCCTAGCTCCTCGGCAAGCGACGTGTGGAAGACCACCTGCGGTTCGGGCACGATCTCACGCAGGTGTGGGATGCCGCGGAACGCAGAATGATAGTAGATGGGATAGCGGCGGCCCGTCACGCCGGTCAGCGGGTACGCCTTCGCGACGTCGGGCGTGGCGTACACGCTCTCCTTCGGCTCGGTGGCCTCGGGGAACGGCTTCGAGCCCGAGACGAGCTCGATGACCGAGTACAACTCGGCACGGCCGGTCGGCGTGCCGAAGCCGTTCTCCTCAAAGTCGCGCGACGGCATCATGGGCACGTGATGGATCCATTTTTCTTTCAGCTCGTCCCAGGTGACGCCGGCATGGGTCTGCTCAAGCTGCCAGTCGAACAACTCCTCGTCGCTTTCCCAGGGCCACCATTCGGGGCTGAGCCGGTGGCCGAACGTGCGCCAGAACCATACGTCACTCTTACGCTCGTACAGCGGCTCGACCGCCTTCTGCTGGCCGAACACCCACTCGCTGCACACCTCGTCGGCCAGGTAGTCGCGCTCGGTCCAGTGCGTGGACGGCAGCACGAGGTCGGCCAGCTCGCACGTGGGCGACATGTAGTAGTCCATACACACGAGCAGGTCGAGCTGCATGAGCGATTCCTTCACGAGCGCGGTGTTCTCAGCCCACGACAACGGGTTGCCCTGCACCATGATGTAGCCTTTGACGGGATACGGCTCGCCCGTACGCATAGCCTTGAACAGGCACATGGGGTTCGAGATTCCGTACACGGTTCCCGCCGCACGCTCGTCGACGATGCGCAGCTCCTTCTGAGTTTCGGGCTCTGCGCCAGTCAACGGGCCCATCTGGTTCCAGAAGGGCATGCTCAGGTTGCCGCCGCGCTTCTCGAGGTTGCCGCAAATGGCGATGATGCAGTTAACCAACTGCAGGATGTCCTTGCAG
>NZ_JAVWUP010000341.1:0-1955 GCF_036667095.1 Gordonibacter sp.
GGGTCCGGCATTGCCTTGTGCAGCGGATTGTCTAATGTGACGGATTCCTGACCTTTGTTGGATAATCCGACAATATATGTTGATTATTCCGTACACGGTGCTAAAGTGGTGAGACGAAAAAGAGAAGGGACACGGCTATGGCAAAGTTATACGAAAGGATTCGGCAGGCAAGAACGGAACTGCATCTTTCGCAAGATTACGTTGCCCGTTACCTGGGTATAGGGCGTTCCGCCGTTGCGGAGATGGAAGCAAACAAAAGAAAAGTCTCAGCTGAAGAGCTTGGGAAGCTGAGCGATCTGTTTCTTATTCCAGCAGATGAACTGCTAAGTGGAAAGAAGATTGACAGCCCGAGTCAGGTTTTTGCGCGTAACTTTGAGTCGCTTGGAGAAAGTGACCAGCAAGAAATTTTGAATCTGATGAAGTTTAAGCAGGCCATGAAGGAAAGACAATAATGGTCATGCCTGATTACGTGGCCTTGGCGCGAAACGGTATGCCCGCAGAAGAACTTGCAAATGCGTTTCTGCGGGCATATTTTTCTGATGGCGAACCGACGTTTCCCATCAACCCATTTCAGATCCTCGTAGATGAGGGCATTGCATTCAGCTTCAGGCCTTTTGATAAATATGAGGGGGCATACATACCTGCATCTTCCCCCGACGATGTTCCCGTCGTCGGCATCAACATCGGCAGGCCGATAACCAGACAGCGCTTTACCGCTGCCCATGAACTGTGCCACCATCTTAAAGATTCTGGCCACAATCCGCTCGCATGCAAGATCAATGGCCAATCGAGCATTGAGCGATATGCGGAAAATTTCGCTTCTGAACTACTAATGCCCAGCGTCGAGCTCGAAAGACAGGTTTGCCGTTATATGAAGAACGGCGCTGTCTCGTTTGAGGATGCTCTCGGCATCGCGAACTATTTTGGCGTAAGCTTCCAGGCCTGCCTCTATAAGCTTGCTTACAGGTTGCATGTTATTGAGGGTGATACATCTGCGAACTCGTTAAGATGCCGTCGTAGCGCATTCAAGCCCGATAGGCAGCGCGAGCGTCTTGGATTGACTCACCTGAAGCTATATGACCAGCTTTTCGATGCATCTGAAGAATGTTTTAAGGTCCCCATGAATCCTCGCGCGCGCCAGATATTCAAAACTGAGTTCATCGCCCACGACAGCAGAATGGAAGGGATAGACATCGATCCTGAAACGGCTGCCGAAATTGTTGTTGAGCTGCGATTGTGCGGGAATAATAGCGAGTTTTGCAACGAGAGAAACGAAGACATTATCGAGGTTGCAGGCCTCACCATTGCCTATGATTTCGTATTCGAAAAAGGCGCAAGCGGTTCGGAAGAAATCAACATATATGACGCTAAGAGCATCAATGAGAAGCTGTTTTCCACCGCGCCTTGTCCAGAGTATGGCGGCATGTTTAGGCAAAGTAACACGCTGGTGCTTGGTGCCAAGTTCGAGACAATCGACTACGGTGATATCCAGAAAGAGATGTTTTTCTTGGACAAAGACATCAGTGCTCTTCTCGTTGGCGCGGAAGACCTTTCCTTGTCTGATTACATCAAGCACACCTTGGATGTTCACCATCGCCTAACGGTCATTCATGCCTTCAGGGATGGGAATGGCAGGACAGCCAGGGCTTTTACTAACCTCTTGTTGCTAAGGAGAGGGATAGCGCCGGTGCTCTTTCGGCCTGATGTGAAGGATAGCTACAAGGCTGCGCTGTCATATGCCGATCAAACTGGAGACCATTCGAGGCTCTACGAGGCCTACTATAAAGCAATCATCGAATCGGTATCAGAACTCGTGATCATTTAATTGGCTTGCGAACAGTCAGGACAACACCGGTGCGCGGGTCAATCAGCGTTCAAGATGGGCTCATCGGGCATCTGGGACGGTGACGCACCTTACTCGCACCGTTCGATATCGCGGCAAAATTGGTCAAACA
>NZ_JAVWUP010000342.1:0-1953 GCF_036667095.1 Gordonibacter sp.
AAGGTCGGTTCGGCTGCGCGCGGCGATCAACCCAAGGATGCCGCCAGCTCCCCGCATCCTTACCTCAATCGCGAGGGCCCGCGACCTTCCTCCTTCTGCTTCCTCACACAAAACATCCCGACAGCCCCGCACGCCACAACCACACTGGCCATCAGGCAACCCGCCGCCCCACCAAGACCATCTCCCGCTTTGACAAGATACGCAGCGTCCCCGCCCGCGTGCTCGCCACCTCCCGTATCGTCTGGGGGCATCATCTGCTTTGTCACCGTCACCGAAGCCGTTGCAACAAGTTCCCCGACACGGGCCGTTATCACCGTTTTACCCGGAGCATAGGCAACCACCATGCCCTCGGCGTTCACGCTTGCGACTTCCGGCTGGCTGCTTTCCCACGACACATCGCCGTGTACGGCATTCTCGGGAGTAATCGTGGCTTTGAGCTGACTCTTCTCGTCCGGCTTGAGCGCAAGGGAACCCGGCTCGATGGCAAGCGACTCCACGCCTTGTTCGGTTATCTCTAGGCGGCACTGAGCCTTGATGTTCATATCGGCATCGCTTGCAGCTTCAAGAAACACAACACCTGGCTTGAGAGCCGTCACGACAGGGGTGGACTCACCGATAAAGCTGTACGTTTGATTGACGCGCACGCTGTCGACATCGCCACTGATAGTCCAGTTGATGCGGGTGGTTGTGGGGTTCACGGTATCGGCATACGTCGCACTCAGCGCAACGGGCACTTCCTCTCCCACGCCAAGCGCAAGAGCCTTTGAGCTTGCATCCAAGAACAGTGCTGTCGGGTAATTCGTAGCATTACCACCCGTGCGGGCGAGATAGTTTTCAGCACACGCCATGGCAGCAAACGTCCAGCAAGATCCCAATTCCCCCTGGTTGCGCACGGGTGTCATCGTTCCTTCTTCACGCAGGTCGAATCGCGTGGGAAGGCCACTCAACGGAGCCGTCACGCCCAACCCACCCTTGATGCTTGCGGCAACGCCGCCAAAAAGGTCGGCCTGCTCTGTATCATAGGTGATGCCTCCCTGAGTTTTGAGCGCAAGCTCCGCCGACGACTGCGGGGACTGCTCAACCAGCCCGACCGACGCGCAGGCTTCCAAGATATCCTCTTCGGTTGCAGGGGAACGCACGCCTGCCGCATCAAAGAGCAGCGTTTCGGAATGCGTTGTTGTAGCGACATCGTTGGTATAGGCGCGAATGCATGGATAGATGCCCGCTTTCCCCAAGTCGGTGATCGTGTCGCCCTCGATCTCGAAAGCGCGTCCCTCAACTTTGAGAACACCGCTCACCAGGTCGTCGATATTCTGACTGCATCCTATCGAAATCGTACCCCCCGATTCGAGCGGAGACAAAGTTACGTCCACCCGAAACGCTTTCCCCGAAGCAACCACCAGGTCGCTTTTCAAACGGGTAGTATAAAAGCCGCCGTAGCGCTTCTCGCCACTGGCTACGACCTGCTCACCCTCTTCAGTTTTCACGCTGATGGAATAGCGAGCACCTTCGCCGATTTGAAAGGAAACCGCCTCGAGCGTCTCGTCACGCGGTCCATCGTTCACAAACACTTCAGCCGTCGTAAAGGCACCCTTGCCGTCAAGCGTCGAAACCATACCAAAGACATCGTTGCTGTATTGGCGGTTGTAGCTATCGGGCAGATCGTCGGCCATGAAAACGGCAGGGTTGTTACTCATCATGAACGCATCTTCGTACGAAAGGTAGAAATATCCTTGGTCGCCCGCATCGGGACCCCACGAGTTTTTGACGATGAACGCACCATCCTTGAGCGGCTTCGGAAAAACGGCATCCGCATACCCGAAAGCTTTTGCAGCCTCGGGGTTTCCGGTAAAGTTATCCTTCGAATAAGCATCGTCCCAGCCCACCACAGTAACGATATGCCCTCCATCGAAGAGGGTTCCCTCCTTAATCGCCGGGTAGTCGTAATCATTT
>NZ_JAVWUP010000343.1:0-1912 GCF_036667095.1 Gordonibacter sp.
CCAATTTTACCGCCAATGGCGGTGAAGGTTGGCGGTAATAGCGAAAGGACGCAAGAACGGCGAGTAAGTCGCGCGGGAGAGGGGGGTTGGACGAACAAGAGCGGAGCCTCGGCGGCTCCGCTCTTGTTCGTCAGGGGAGAAATGCGGGTTATTTCACCACGCGCACACGGCGCACGCCTTCGAGGCCGGCGAGGTGGTCGAGCGCGCTGACCGGCGCGGGCTGGTTCACGTCGATGAGCGTGTAGGAGTAGTCTCCGCGTGTCTTGTTCGTCAGGTTCTCGATGTTCACGTCCTCGTCGCCGAAGGTGTTGGTGATGCGGCTGATCATGTTGGGGACGTTGCGGTGCATGACGGCCACGCGTCCCTGTCCTTCGGGACAGATTCCCATGTCGCAGGCCGGGTAGTTCACCGAGTTCACGATGTTGCCGTTCTCCAGGTAGTTCATGATCTCGCGCACGGCCATGACCGCGCAGTTGTCCTCGGCTTCTGCGGTGGAGGCTCCCAGGTGCGGCAGTACGATGGCGCCATCCATCTTCATCACGGCCGGCGTGGCGAAGTCGGTGATATAGGCGCGCACCTTGCCGGATGCGAGTGCTGCGGCCATGGCCTCGTCGTTCACCAGCGTGTCGCGGGAGAAGTTCAGGAACACGGCACCTTCGGGCATGAGCGAGCAGGCATGGGCGTCCACCATGCCAATGGTTCCTTCCATAGCAGGTACGTGGATGCTGAAGTAGTCGCAGGTGCGGAACATATCGTCGAGGTTCGTCACGTGGTGCACGTCGCTCGAGATGCGCCATGCCGCGCCTACCGACACGTAAGGGTCGTAGCCATACACGTCCATTCCAAGCCCGATGGCGGCGTTGGCCACTTCGGCTCCGATGGCACCAAGCCCGATCACGCCCAGCTTCTTGCTCTTGATCTCGCGTCCTGCGAAGGCCTTCTTCGCCTTTTCGGCCGCTTTGGCGATGTTCTCGTCGCCGGCGTTGTCGCGGCACCATTCGATGCCCTCCACGATGCCGCGGCTACCCAGCAGAAGCGCACACAGCACCAGCTCCTTCACCGCGTTCGCGTTCGCGCCCGGCGTGTTAAACACGACGATGCCCTCTTCGGCGCAGCGGTCCAGCGGGATGTTGTTCACGCCGGCACCCGCGCGTGCGATGGCCAGAAGGTCGCCGCCGAACTCCATGTCGTGCATGGCGGCGCTGCGCACCAGGATGCCCGTCGCCGATCCGGCGTCGTCGGTGAGCTCGTAGGAATCGGTGAGCAGGTCGGTGCCGTAGGCAGAAATGTTGTTCAGGCAATGAATGCGGGGCATGGGCTTCTCCTTGTTCGGGGCGAGGTCTTGGTTGGTGCGTCCGCCCGGGGCTGGTTCGCAGATTTCCCCATACTGCCCGCTTAAGATGTCCCTGTCAACGAAAACCCTGCAAAAGCACTTGCCTAGGCGGTAGGCGATCTCGTTGTGAGGGCATGCGGGTCAAGCCGGCCAGACGTTTTCTTCTCCGTAAGACGTCGTGCGGTCTCGATCATCAAGTGTTGCACGAAAGTCTCTCTATCTTTTGCTTGCTGGTGGCATTGGTGCTTTGCGGTCTGCGCGAATCGGCTATGCGTGCTATTCCTGTTTCCCTGCGTCGCGCTATCAGCATCAGCATCGACATCGGGCTTTTATCAAAAGCGCCGTAAAACCCCTTTCTTTAGATATGAGGATATAAGGCGCTTCGCCTTTAGGCGAACACAAGTTCGTTTTCTATGGTATAATCATGCTCGTAGAACAAGTAGGGGCGCTGTCGCGTACAGCTGTAAGAAAGGGTGCGGGGTGTGGATAAGGCGTTTGAATTTCGTCTATACCCCACTGCACACCAGCGCAGCCTGATGGCGAAGACCTTCGGGTGTTGTCGCTGGGTATACAACAAGG
>NZ_JAVWUP010000344.1:0-1909 GCF_036667095.1 Gordonibacter sp.
GAAAGCAGAGGGTCAACTCCGAAGAAATATGAGCGCTTCCAAGATTCGGCAAGCGCGTCGGGCAGAGCCTCGAGTGCTTCGTGGTTTGCAAGAAGCCATTTTTCGTTTTCCGAGACAAGTTCATCGGAGATGTATTCCTCCATGAGCTAAATCCTTCCTATAGCCCGGCCGATGCAAACTGTCAGATTGGACAAGGTGAGTTTACACTCTACACCATTTTTGGTCAAAACAGGGAAACTGTCCTCTTGACTTATAATACCTCCCAGGCCTTCTTTGTAGTTAAAAAATGCCTAGAAACGTCTTGTTTCTTTCCCTAACATCTTATATTTTTGACATTTTTTGACACATTGGGTCGCCCTTTATTCACATCAGCGTGCTTTATATTAATACTGCCATCGTGCGTTTTCATTGCCCAAGAAAAGAGGGGAAGGTACCGTATGGGTATTCGTTGAAGGGTTCGCCCTTTGGGAAGATAACCATATGATCTACAAGGAGGATGACATGACCAAGTACGATGCGATATTGGTAGGATCAGGGATAGGAAGCCTCTCTACCGGCCTTCTGCTGCAAAAGGCCGGCAAGAAAGTGCTTATCCTAGAAAAGAAGGACGTCGTGGGCGGGCGTTTGGCTTCTTACAAAAAAGACGGCTTTACTCTGGACATCGGCGTGCATCTTATTTCTCGCAGCAACAAGGGTCCTTTGGGTCAGCTGCACGAACGCGCTGGTATCGAAAGCAAAATTGAGTGGAAGAAAGTGCGTCCGCTGACAAGCTTCAACGGCGAAATCTTCAAGTACCCCCATGATCTTGAGCATATGATTCCGGCAGAGGACTTTGCCGGCGTAATGCGCTTTATGGGCGACATCATGACCAGAACCCCCGAAGAAGTTGATTCCTTTAACAATGTCAGCACCAAAGAACTCCTGAACAACTACACCACAAATGACCTTGCGCATGCCTGCGTAAGCAGCATTACTATGATTTACGTGACGGTCCCCTCCTGGGAATGCAGTGCAGGAGAGTTCATGCGATGCGTCCGTTACGAAGCTGCTGCTCGCGCCTCGGGCTATCCTACGGGCGGCTGCGGTGCCATTTCGGGCGAAATATCGGATGCGTTCCGCGAACTAGGCGGAGAGCTTCTGCTGAACACGCCTGTTGAAAAAATTGTCATAGAGAACAACAAGGCTGTTGGCGTAGTTGCAAACGGTAAGCTCTACGAATCCGACGTCATCATATCCAATGCCGATATCAAAGATACCGTCAAGGATCTTGTTGGCGAGCAGTATTTCGATGCAGACTATGCCGAGCGCGTCAAGAATCTCGATTATTCCTGGAGCGCTTACCTTCTTCGCGCTGCCCTCGACGAACATATCACCGATCTTTTGATGCTGTCTCAAATTGGCGACAGCGACCAGCAGCGTTATTACGACAGAATTCGAAAAGGCGATGTTCCCGAAGACCTCAACATCTTCCTGATTGCCTGCTCGAACTTCGATGAAAGCGTGGCGCCGGAAGGCAAGCAGCTCATCAACTTTGGTGCTCCGCTGCCCTTAGGCCTTCCCCCGGAAACCTTGGAAAAAATCCCCGAGTTGATGCTGAAGTCTGTTGAGAAATATATCCCCAACATTCGTGAGCACCTGGTATTTTTGGACCATGCAACACCGGATTGGTTCACGGGAGCAGTAGGCAAGGGCGGTTCCGTTATCGGCATCGGCCAGACCGTTGGACAGGTAGGAAGCGATCGACCCCAGGTAAAAACGAGCATTGAGGGTCTTTACCTCGTGGGAGGCACAGCAGGCGGCGAAGGTGTCGGCATAGAACTGTGCATCAATAGCGCCTTCGAACTTGTTGATAACTATCTGCTAGCAAAGTAGCTTGGAAGCATTGAGGTAAAACAAGCTGCCGTAACGT
>NZ_JAVWUP010000345.1:0-1906 GCF_036667095.1 Gordonibacter sp.
GCAAGTTGGCCCATACACTGGGTGACCTGCCCAGAAACGCGGCCTCGCCGTTTTTCTCGCAGGTGTGACCCAATGTCATTCAGTTAAGCACCCCTCCTCCTTGACCGGGGGTAGGTTGAGAGGGTATTTCGCCGCGACGATTCAGCTTCGGGCTTCCTGAGAGCGAGTTGTGTGCGCACCTGCTTCGAATATATGGCATTTATGCTGCTTTCGGGCGCAGCGGCCCCGGTCCCTTCGCAAGGACCGAAAGCTACACTATGATTGCCCTACGTCGGCATCGCCTCGCCTTAGGCAGGGCGATATATCTGGCCTGACGGGGAACGGAGCCTATGCCTTCTATGGAAGGACCGGCCGGATCTGACAGGCGATGTCGATCCGGCCACGAGCTCCTCGACGTCTGGCCCCCGCGCACGACCGCGCAGAAAGGCACAGCATGCTCGCGCCGCATCGGCGAAGTTTACCTTGTGCGCGTGCTTCGACCCGCGTTTGCAGGTGATCTCGGGCAGTTCTGCTACGTAGAGGGCTATCGCTGTGCAGAAGTCGTAGAGGATCATGCGCGCGAATATCTCCTGGGCAACCCATAGCCCCCTTTTCGAGTGCAGCTCGGTTGCGCCAACGTTGAGCTTGAGCTTTCGAAACGACGTCTCGATACCCCACCTGAGCCGGTATATCTCCTTTATCTCAGAAGGATCGAACTTGTCTGCGGGCAGGTTCGTGACGACGTTCTCGAAACCCTTCCCGACAGGGAAGCGCACGACGCG
Organism: Gordonibacter sp.; assembly: GCF_036667095.1. Lineage (NCBI taxonomy): Bacteria > Bacillati > Actinomycetota > Coriobacteriia > Eggerthellales > Eggerthellaceae > Gordonibacter > Gordonibacter sp. The sequence continues at coordinate 762 of NZ_JAVWUP010000345.1, forward strand.
CAGCGCCATCTCGTACTCAGGCGAATCTTTCGAGAGGTAATCAAAGTTGATATCGCGACTGACGAGCCGGTAGTCGTCGGCCCTCTGCGGCTGCGATCTCTTTGATTTCGCCTGGGAATGACTGAGCACCAAGCGCACCTCTTTATCCAACTCATCAGGCAGCTCGCCTGAGCGCAGCATGCGCTTGACATTTATATCTTTCGCCCTTATCACGAAGAAAAGGGATGCTTCTGCGATATGGGCGAACACGTTGTAGCTCGCAAACCCCCGGTCGGCGACGAAGATGGACTTGCCTGCGCGATCCCACGCATCGACCATCTGGCACATCCCAGCGAACTCGTCTTTCTCCCGTCCGTTTTGCACGACAGTGTCCACGTAGATACCGGTCATCATGTCACAGAGCGCAACTGCGTGCATTAGGTTGTGTCCCCGTGTATCCGCCCTGTTCTCGTGGAAAGTGCGCAGATCGGAGGGATCAGGGCCGAAACAGAAGCTCGACCCGTCGCAGGCCACCAGGGAGTATCCGCCGCGATAAGCTCCCAGTTCGAAGCGAGACGAGAACGTCCGCAGCAGATGGCGCAGGGCACCGTCTGAGAGCTTTGAGCGCTGCTGGCAAAACGCCGACTTGGACGGCTTGCGCTTGGGGTCGTAGTCGAAGTAGCCCATCAGCTCGTGCGAGAGAGATCCCGTGCCCATCGAGACGAGTAAGCCGATCAGATCGGAGAACCCGAGTTTGCGCTTGCGGGTGAAGTCGCGACCGGGATGAACGGCGTAGTCGCCAACATGCGCAGCCATTTCGGCTATGTCGGACTCGAGCATCGCCTTTATTCGGGACGGATAGTCCATGGAAGCCTCCTTGCGGTGAAGAGCGTTATTTCCTCACCGCAATGGGTCTTCTCTTTGGCTTGGCAAAGAGAAGACCTCAAATCTGAGGCCTCCTGTCAAGATTTATTTTCTAAAGTGTGCGCGCCTCATAGCAATTCCATTTCTTTGTTACACCCCCAGGCAGCATGAGAGGGCTATTCCCTAACTGAATGACATTGCCGTATGAACCGTTACGCCGAATGCTCATGGGTGCGCGACTGCGAGGTCATGGTGATAATTTCTAAGACCGGTGGAGGAAAGAGCTTTTTGAGCCAAGCCTT
>NZ_JAVWUP010000346.1:0-1884 GCF_036667095.1 Gordonibacter sp.
CCCTCGCAACAGCAGGTTCACCCGCGACATTCGTGTTGGTGCGCGTCATGCTTGATTTGGCGCCTTGGGAGGGCGCAGGCTCCTTGCCCGAGCTTTGCGGCTGGAGTTAATCTCGTTTCTCATTGGAGGGAATAGTATGAGCGAATTGAACAAAGGTCTTTCCCGTCGTGGTTTTTTGACGTTCGGGGGTGTGGCGGCACTCGGTGGAGCAGCTGTCTTGGCGGGTTGTGCACCTAAGGCGGCTTCCGCGGACAAAGCTAGTGCGCAGGAGTCTGCCGCGGCGGGCGACGCGTCTGCCATGAAGACGGCCGACGAAACAAAAGAATGTGACGTGGTGGTGTTGGGCGCTGGTGGCGCTGGCATGTGGGCGGCTGTGGAGGTTGCCCGCGCCGGCAAGAGCGTCATAGTAGTGGAGAAAGGCAACAGCGTGGGCGTGTCCAACGGCTCGCTGGCTGGCGGTCCGTTCATGGTGGGGTCGAAGCTGCAGCAGCAGGCCGGTATCGACTTCACCGTGGAAGAGGCGTTCACCCACATCATGGAATACGCGCACTGGTCCACGAATGCTGCAGCGGTCAAGGCGGCTGTCGAGCTGTCGGGCGACACCATCGACCGCTTCACCGACGAGTTCGGCGTAGCTACGGGCCTGCGTCCCGATAACTACGGGGCTGGTCATGCGTCGGTGCGCGCCAACTTCCAGTCCGATCCGAAGGATTCCAAAACACAGGCCAAGGGCGAAGCTCGCATGGCTCCTTTACAGAAGTGGATCGAAGGTAAGGGTGGCGAGTTTGTATTCGACACCGCTGCTAAGCGCCTCATTATGGAAGATGGGGTATGCACCGGCGTGCAGTGCGAGGGCAGCAAGGTTGTTGATGTGAAGGCGAAAGCTGTAATTGTTGCCACGGGCGGCTTCTTGGGCAGCGTCGAGAAGATGCAGGAGCGCTTCGGCACGTTCGTGAATCCGTTGGGGAGTGTGCTCTCGGTGGGCGAAGGCATCGACATGGTGCAGGCGGCCGGCGGCCAGATATCCACGCAATGGGGCATCGCGGGCAACGAGTTCTCCGGCTCGAACAAGGATGCCGAGGGCATCTGGGGCAGGTCGAACGCCGCGTTCGCCATCGGTATCTACGGCACGCTGCTGGTGAACAACCAGGGCCGCCGCTTCTCCAACGAGGGCAAGTTCGCGAACCTGCCGCTGGCGCTGGGCGGGGCTATCTCGCTGGTGGGCGGCCAGTACTACGCCGTGGTGGACCAAGCCTACGTCGACGGCTTGAATGCGGGCGTGGATGCGTGGACGCTCTGCGGCTCCGACGAGGTGAACTGGCACACCGGTGCCATGACGCTCAAGGGCAAAGCGCTGGCGAACGTGCAGGCCGATATCGACAAGGCCGTCGAGGCTGGTTGGGCGCACAAGGCTGCCACGATCGAGGAGCTGGCCGAGGCCTTGGGTGCGCCCGATCTGGCAGCGACGCTCGAACAGTACAACGGCTACTGCGCTGGCGGCAAGGACGAGCAGTTCTACAAGCCGGCCTGCTTCCTGCAGTCTGTGGCCACGGGCCCGTTCTACGCGTTCACGTACGAGCCGAGTGCCTGGGTGACCATCGGCGGCATCCGCACGAACGACCGCCTGCAGGCTATCGACGCAGCTGGTGTTGCCATCGAGGGCCTGTACGTGGCTGGCGCCGACAACGGCACGCTGATGAGCGCTCCGTACTGCGACTACGAAGGCTACTCGCTCATGTGCGCCTACAGCGGCGGCCGTCTGGCCGGCAGGTACGCGGTTGAGGAGTTGTCGGCGTAGGAACGCATCCCTTGGCTAGATTCCTTAAGGGTACCCGATCAACCAATGCGCGACGCGCCGGTCTTCCCCTCCCTCAGATCTTGCGC
>NZ_JAVWUP010000347.1:0-1872 GCF_036667095.1 Gordonibacter sp.
TACCTGGACATCGAGCATTTCAAACTGTACAACGAATGGCATGGTCATGAGGCGGGCGATGCCATACTGCGCGCCATCGCAGACTGGCTTGCTTTGATCGCACAAGAGTTCGACGGCGTTGCCGGCCACCTTGGAAGTGATGACTTCACCATCGCGCTGCCGCTGGGATCGGTGACAGAGGAAAACATCGAGACGCAGCTCAAACGACCTCCTTTCGATTCCGAGGAAACAATAGGCTTTCAGCCGGCCATCGGCGTCTGCCACATCGGCGATAACGACAACGCCGTCAACTTGGCCTGCGACCACGCGATGATCGCCATGACCGCCGTTAAAGGCACGTACGCCCAGCGCGTTGCCTGGTACGAGAAGTCTATGGCTGAAGAACTCGAAAGCGAGGCAAAGACGCTGCTCGAAGTCAAGGAAGCGCTCAAGAACCGCGAGTTCGTACTGCATTGGCAACCGCAGTGCAGCACCCGCACCGATCGCATCGTCGGTCTCGAGGCGCTCGTGCGCTGGCAGCACCCCGAGCGCGGCCTGGTTATGCCGGGAGCTTTCATACCGATGCTCGAGCGCAACGGATTCATCGCCAGCCTCGATCTGTACGTTTGGGATGAAGCGTGCCGTCACCTGCGCTCATGGATAGACTGCGGCGTAAAGCCCATTCCCGTATCGGTGAACATTTCTCGAGCAGACCTGTATGCCATCGATGTAGTCGAGGCCCTCGAAAGCCTGGTTCAACGCTATCATCTCGATCATGGCCTCCTCGAACTCGAGATCACTGAAAGCGCCTATGCCGAAGACGAGAAGATGGCCACCGCCGTCAACCGGTTGAGGGAGCTGGGCTTCACTATCCTCATGGACGATTTCGGCAGCGGGTACTCGTCGCTCAACATGCTGAAAGACATCACCGTCGATGTGCTGAAGATCGACATGCGCTTTCTGAGCCGGAGCGATGACTCTCGACGCAGCAAAGGCATCCTTGAGGCTATCGTATCCATGGCTCGGCTTATGGACCTGAGGGTCATTGCTGAAGGAGCCGAGACGAAGGAGCAGGTGGAATTCCTGCAGAATATCGGCTGCGACTATGCGCAGGGTTACTATTTCTACCGGCCCATGAGCACCGAGGCGCTCGGAGAGCTGCTGGCACAAGATGGCATCGTCGACTATCGGGGACTGTTCTCGCCCCGTATGGAAGCGATCGACGTAAACGCCCTGATGAAAGGGGACGAAACGAGCCGCGCCGTTATCGAGAACCTTATCGGAGGTTTGGCGGTGTATGCCGTCTACTCCGATCGCTTCGAGCTGATGCAGGTGAACAATGGTTATTACCGCGCAACCGGATGCAATTCTGTCGACCTGCACGAGCGGCAATACCTCATCTCGAAGCAGGTGCCTGCCGAAGATCTTCCTTTCGTCCTCAACCTGTTCGATCAGGCAGAGCTGCATCCTGGTGTCGGAGCAGAAGGAACGTTTCGGCGCTATAGGCTTTCTGGCGAGCTTATGTGGATGCGCATGAAGATATTCTTCCTGCGCCGCGAGCAGGATCACAGCATATTTCTGGCCTCCGTAGCCGATGCGACAGAGCTGAGGGCATCCGCCCACAAATAGCAACGATACCTGCAACAGCATTGGCACATCCGGCGGACACCCTGCGGGCGCACACGAAAGCCATCCGTCTCGACCATCGAGCCGACCGTTCTCTCAGGCTCGGTCGAAAGACAGGGCGCCCTTTCGCCTCCCCAATATCCCAGCAAGACCACGCTCGATCGCGGAGTATGCGAACCTACACCCCCAAGCCTTCCGTCATGTGCATCATATAGAAAGCAAAGCGCATGATAAAAATACCGGCCAGCACCAACGCGCTGGCAGCCA
>NZ_JAVWUP010000348.1:0-1847 GCF_036667095.1 Gordonibacter sp.
GATTTGAGTTCAAAAATCTCTTAATCTCGTGTCCGAAAAAACTATACAGGTCACCGATCCGCATAAAGGATATCGGGCAAGTCATCTGCGGGTGTTGCCGTCGATGGCCTTCTGCGCGAACGCCGGGAGCACGTAGAACACGGCGATGCAAGCCGCAATGCACATTCCCCAGGGAAGGTCGCCTACAGGCCATCCCGGAGGATACGGGTACACGCTCGTCGCCATGACGGGGATGCCCAGAACATTGAGCGGATACGCCAGGAGCTGGCCCTTCGTGAAGGTCAGGAAAAAACGAGGCGTTTCTTCAATCCGAGGGTTCTTTTGGCGTTCCAGCGGGGTGTACGGCACTACCAAGTGGATGAGGAAGAAGAACACCGCCGAGCCGGCAAGGGCAAACAGGAAGATGTCCTGCAGGGCGGCGACATTCACGTCGCCGCCCTGCTCCGCCCAAAGGTACGTGTACTCGAGTAGACGCTTCAATCGTTTCTGCCTTTCGTCGGAAAGCGTTATCCCTTGTAGTCTACCCGAAAAGCTGCTCGTACAAGCGCATGCTGTAGCGAGACGACCAACCGTAGCGCATTGCGAGCCACGCTACGTAGCTGTAGAAGTCTGAGGCCATGTAAAGAGAAACGGATGCAGCGGATGCAACGAGGCCGATTGCGCCAGCCCCGATAACTCCGACAGGTCCGCCAGCTAGCATAGTAGTTGCAGCCATGCCGAGCACGATACCGATCATTTCCTCTTTGGCCATTTGGTCGTACTTAGTCAGGATATCCTTGTTGGCTGCATACTCGGCGGCAATCTCACTTACTTTTCGCTCCGGGTCGTTCGACATAGCCGTATCGATACTGGCCTTTAAATCGGCAAGGTCACTCGACAAGGCGGCCCCGTCATATACGGCCGATAAGCCAGCAACCGAAGCCTTGGAGCGGTAACCCCATTCGGAGATCTGCCCAAGCGTACCGGCGGCGTCGTACACGTCCTTAGCCGTGCCCACGATGCCTGCAGCTCCAATCGCGATGTTGCCGATCTCCGCTATGTGCTTAGTGCCGCCAGTGGCGTTGAGATAAGTGGAATAGGTATCGCGATCCGCCTTGAGAAGCCACTGCGAGAAGAACGGCTGGACGTTGGAGCGCGCCGATCCATCGAGCAGGTAGTCGATACTGCCGGCCGACCAGTAGTTGCTGCCAATGTCGATATAATGGGATATATACATGTAAACGGCCTCGGTAGCCAAATCGGACGATCGACCCTTCGCAACGCTCCAGTTTGCGCGATTGATCGCATAAGACACCGCAGAGCCTTGGGCATCGAGGAGGTCGACTTGCTCCTCATCCTCGGCCATGAGCTGCGGGGAGGTCGCAGTCAGAGAAGCGAGGTACTCCTCGGCGTCTGCCGCCCACGACTCATCGTCGGGCGCCTCGGGCAGGTTCGCGAAATCGACGGTAACGGCACCGTCGGTGGCTTTCGAGAGTTCGTCGACGGCGGCGCCTGCTTTAAGACTGCTCGTCAAAAGCTCCTGGATCGCAGCGCTCATCTCGGTGTCCTCAACTACGACCTGCGCGCTCGGATCACGTACCTCCGCCGGTTCCTCGGCCAGTGCTGGCAGCGGCACCATGCAGGCAAGCGAAGCTGTTAAAAGTACACTCATCCCCTTTTTCAAATGGTCTTTCATTATCCCTCCTTAGGTACATCCAACGATGTTTTTAATTATAATTTTTTCACTATAGTTTTTCAATATCAACAGATCTTTCGGTGTGAGTAACATTAACTGGGGGAAAGAGGGGTATCCCAGAATGAGAGGCAGAAGTAAGGACCTTCCTGTATTCTTTGAATCGACTAAAAAA
>NZ_JAVWUP010000349.1:0-1812 GCF_036667095.1 Gordonibacter sp.
TTCGATCGATAAGACGAGGGCGATAATTTTTATTTTCGAGCGTGCCGTAAAGCAAATTTTCATGCATGATAAAACCTGTCCATTCATATCGTTTATCAAGTAGCACTCTATGTTTTGTCGAACTTCTACTCTTAAAAATGTCGGGAATGTAACCGTAAGTTTGTCGAATTAATAATTGACTTAATGATACCTAGCGTCACGGTGAAGCAGCACGAACGACTCTCGCCCCTTACGGCACTCTCCTGCGGTGGTATACTCTGCGCAGGAGGTAGGGGATGGGTTCAGACCAGCAACGCGGGTGCGCCGATGCGAGCTTGCACACCGCTTCGTTCGCGTCATTCAAAACAGTGTTTCTCTCGGGCTTCTCGCTGGCTTTTTTCGGCATAGGGCTTATGCGTCTGTGGTATCAGTTCAACTTCTACAACCTGCACTTTACCGCCGACTACGGCTACGTTACGGTGGGGGCCAACATCGTGCGCGTAGCCGTTATCGCGCTTCTGGTGTTCCTCTCGTACCGCACGGGATTCTCGCACGCCTCGAAGGCGTTTTTCGTGTGGTCCGGTTTGGTGCTCATGACGCTGTCCGGGTTGTTTTACCTGGTCGATCTTTTCTTCAGCACCACTTCGTTTGAAGTTGCCCGCTTTATTATCGGGGGCGTGGGCTTGGTGGGAGGAGAGATAATCTGGGTGTTCTTCCTCGAGCGGCTCAAGCCGGCAGAGGCGTTTTTCTATGCAGCAGGCGGGCTTGCCCTGTCCTGCTTGCTCTCGCTGATAGCCGGATATTTGTCGCATGAGGTGTTCGGCCTGCTCAACCTTTTCATCCCTGCGCTGTCGGTGTTCGCCTACTGGCGCGCGATGGATTTGCTCGACAAGGGGAAGCACCCTTCGGGGCGGTTGCTTGGCCATGCGGCCCATGGCGGCGTGCCCCAAGATGCCGCAGTCGCTTCAGGGCGCAGCGGCGGCGAGGAGAAAGTCGATCGCCTGTACAGCACCCAACAACGCGGCTACCTCTTTACCATCATTGCAGCCTTCTTCCTGTATGCCTTCTTGATAGGCATGGCGCTCGGATACCCCGACGGACGTGTGCGCGAGCTCTCCCAGGCAATGCGCACCGTGCATCAGCTGCTGGTCATCGCCGTTATCGCGGCCACGGTGTGGTGGGTGCTCGTACGGGGGCGCGGGTTCAGCTTGGCGGGGTTCTGGTTCTTCGTGAACTTTCTCATGATCGCCGCCATCACCTTCCTGATGAGCGGATGGCCGGGTTCGGAGGAGCTGGCCACGTTCTTCGCCACTAACGCTATCACCTGCTTCTATATCCCCCTGGTATTCTTCATCTACCTTATAGGCCGTCACTCCGACCAGCCCACGGTGCTGGTGTACGGGTTCGTGTACGGAGGCGCATTGCTGGCTATGTGCATCGGGCGCATCGTCGTGCACCAGATCGGGCCGCATCTCGAATACGGCCTCTGGCTGCTCATCTGCATGGCATTTGTGGCGCTGGTGGAGATGGTGTTGGTGGTGTATCCGCGACCGGACGTACCTTGTCCCTTGGGTTGCGAGTTGAAGGCGGTGCCGAAAGCGTCTGGGTCGGCGCGCACGATCGCTCCGGACGAGGTGGAGAAACCGAGCCAGGATTCGATCGAAGGCGATTCTCTTGCCTCGTTTGCCGACGCGTTTCGCCTGAGCGCCACTGAAACGGAGATTGCGCGCCTGCTTGCCCAAGGGCGAAGCCGCACGGTCATCGCCGGAACGCTCAACTACTCCGAGAACACGGTACGCAACTACGCCCGTATCCTCTATCGCAAAGTGGGCG
>NZ_JAVWUP010000350.1:0-1800 GCF_036667095.1 Gordonibacter sp.
CTTTTGCAAAGGCTAACAGTTTTTCTTCCTGTTCTTCTGTTAGTACGGTCTTAGCGTTGTGTTAGACCACTTTGGATAAGTGTCCTGCACGCAGTACACGCGACGGGGCCCCGGTTGCGACAATTCCATCATCAGAAGAGATGGAGGTTACAATGGAAGACGTGCTCACCCAGCTGACGAGGCAGTTCCTCCCGCAGATGACGGCTGCCGAGAAGAGCAGGGCTCTGAGATCGCTCAAGGCGCTGATAGACGCGGAGCTTTTCGACCTCGCGGCAAGCGAGGGGGCGGAAGACGATCCCGACAGAGCCTGCCCCTGGTGCGGCTCCCCGCATTACGTGAAGAGGGGGCGAGACGGGCGCGGCCGTCAGCGGTTCCTCTGCCGAGGGTGCGCCAGGACCTTCACCGACGCCACCATGCGCATCTTCTCCACCACCAAGCTCGACAGGTCGGCCTGGATGAGGTTCGCGGAGTGCCACGTGGACATGCTCCCGCTGCGCGAGTCGGCGGAAAAGTGCGGCGTGTGCCTCAAGACGGCGTTCTTCATGCGCCACAGGCTGCTCGAGGCCATGGCCAAGCGCATGCCCGCCTTCCGCGTGGAGGCCGGCGGCGGGGCCGAGCTCGACGAGTGCTTCTTCAGGGAGAGTTTCAAGGGAAACCGCTCCAGGTCGGAGTCCGGCGTGCCCAGGAAGCCCCGCACAAGGTCGCAGGGAACCGACGGGCACGAGAAGATATGCGTGCTCACCGGCATCAACGACGCCGGCGACATCTTCTACGAGATCGCGGGGAGGGGCGGCCTCGACGAGGCGGCAGCCAGGGAGCTGCTCGCCGACAAGCTCGCGGTCGGCGCGATAATCTCGACGGACCGTGCGCACGTGTACCGCCGCGTCCTGCCCGCCCTCGGCGTCGGCGCGCACATCGCCAGCAAGAGGGAGGAGCACGCCATCAACAGGGTGAACAGCCTCCACTCCCAGATGAGGCACTTCATCGGCAGGTTCCGGGGCGTCTCCACGAGACGCCTCGAGAACTACCTCGCCTGGTTCAAGTGGACATGGTGCTTCAAGGTCCGCAGGAGCGCGGACGAGCTCGCCGAGCTCATAGTGAGGCAGGCGGCCCGCGGCACGTACGAGAAGACCTGGCGCCAGTACAAGGTGACCCCCTATCCGTTCTACGAGTACTGGATCAAGCAGGCGAAATGGGACTCGCGTGCGCGGAGGGCCATATACGGCGTGGCGTGATGTCCAGGGCGGTCTGGCGCAGCGCATCTGCGGCAAGCGCTGAAGTCGTGCCCCGATGCAAATAGCAACAGCTAGCGATATTCTTCGGGAACGTCGAAACCGTACTCACGGCATAGGAGCATGACATCGTGGACGTCGTGCTCGTCATGCTGATAGCCCAAGTGAAACAACAGCTGGCTTTCGGGGTCGATGCACGACACCTCCACCTCGCCGATGCGCCCCCTCCCCGAAAAGACCTCCCCGGGAAAACGATCTCCCTGATACAGAATATCGCCATTCTCGGCGAAATCGAAGCAATGCAGGTCGACGATGCGCCCCGCCTCGTCTTGCCACACCGTGTGATCTTCGGTGGTGAAAGATGCAGCCACCTCGGAAAACCCCTCATCAGCAATTAGATCCACGAACCTTTGGTAATCCCCGCGCTGAACGAACAGGTCGATGTCGTTATGAGCCCTGGTCTCACGCCCGACAAGCGCATCGACGCCCCAGCCGCCATCAATGTATACGCCAATGCCCGCACCTGCGGAAAGGCCGATTATCCAACACGCTTCATCCTTGGTGACCA
>NZ_JAVWUP010000351.1:0-1736 GCF_036667095.1 Gordonibacter sp.
TGCGGTCTGGTCGTCGGTGTTCACGCTGATGACATTGGCCAGGGCGGTGGCGAGGGCATCGGGGTCGGACTTCGACAGCACGTCGCTGCCGTCCTCCACCGTGCAGCCGGAGCAGCCGCGGTCGCGGCCTGCGTCAAGGGCATCCTGCACCGAGCCGGAGTAGATGGTGCCGGAATTCTTGATGTACTGGCAGTCGGGGTTGAAGTGGTACACCGCGCCGAACGGCGTCCAGTAGGCCAGCCCATCGTCGGAGAGGACGGCGGCACCGGCCTCGGCCTGGTCCTTGTCCTCTTGTGTGGTGGGGTGGTAGTCGATACCGCTGCCTATCGCGGCAATAAGTGCGACAGCAGCCACGATGGTGCCCACTTGCTTGGTGCGCTTGTCAGTGTCCTTGCTGGTCAGCATCAAGATGATGATAGGCGCGAACGCGATGGCCGCGATAATCACGCCCAGGTCGGTCTGTACCCAGTATGCCAGCTTGTTATCCTTGGAGGCCGGGGAGAGGTGGTTTGCGTGCTTCCACAGCTGCGATCCTACGATCACGAGCACCAGGTCAACGACCAGCCAGATGATCAGCCATGTCATGGGCGCGGGGCCGGGCAGGAACAGCGTGCGGTTTACCACCAGGATGGCCATGACCTCACAAGCGATGCCCAGCACCCACAGTACGATGGCACCGATACGAAACGGCAGCGCGTTTCCCTTGCGCTCTGTGTGCATCTCCTCGCGGATGGCCTTGTTCGCCTCGGTGCCGCCGCCCTGATGGGGGTGCGCGATGGTCTTGCCGGTTTTGGCGTCGACGAACGTGCGCTCTTTCGGCTCCTTCTTCGCGGGTGCAGCAGCTGTGGTCTCGGGTGCCGTCTCAGCATCCGACGTGCTAGCGGCGTTTTTTTCGGGTGGTTCTTCGGCGTGCGTCTTCTTGGTCGTCATCGGGCGGTCCTGTTCCCCTCGAGGTTCAACTAACGGTGATAGGTGCGCCGATCATCTCGTCGGGCACCAAGGTTATTATAGTTCCGCACGAGGGGCGCTAGGTTTTTCCTGCGCTGCTACAACCGTTAGTTGAAAGAGGGGACCATGGATATCCAGAGCATCGTAGGCCAGCTGCTGCAAGGTGCCGCGAAAGATCCTGAGAGCTTGAAAGCTTTCGGCGTGGACCCGGCCGCCGCCATCAAGGGCGCAACCGGTCTGGACCTTACCGAGGCTGAGGTGAACGATGTCGTGAAGGCTGTGGAACCCCTGCTCGAAGGCAAAGATCTGAACATCGAGTCCATCATCAAAATGGCGGGCGACTTCCTGGGTAACGATCCCGGTGCCCTGCTGGGCAAGCTGGGTGGTCTGTTCGGAGGCGGCGACGCTGCCGAGGCAACGGAAAAGCACACCAAGAAGTCCGAGAAGGCGGAAGAGGGCAACCCCCTCGAAGCCATCGAGGGCATAGCCGAAGGCCTACTCGGAGGCCTTGTCGGCGGGAAGTAACTCACTTGCGGCGGTTTGTGTGCGTCTGTTTCCGAAATGGATGCGATTGAAATCGGCTTTTGAGTGAGCTATGTTATTCCCAAGTTGATTTGCCGACGCCGCCTTGCTCGATGGTGTCCAGAAGGCCTTGGCGGTCGAATACGCCTATCTTGCGGTAGATATTGCTCACATGGTGCTTCGCTGTCGATCCAATAAGGGTTCCTACGCGCGCCGCCGTTGCTCTGCTAATGAACGCTGTGCGCCTCTTGCGTGTCCTGCTCCCG
>NZ_JAVWUP010000352.1:0-1715 GCF_036667095.1 Gordonibacter sp.
CGAAGCCGGCCTCCTTGGCGCGGCGCGCCGCCTCGCCGTACTGCTTCACCACGATGGCGATCTCTTCTTTGGTGTACTCGCATTCGGGCATACCCACGAACGGGCCGCTCGGCACGTCCTTGGACGGGGCGTAGGACTTTAACTCGTCGGCATCCGTTGCACGCCACTCGTAGCACAGCTGCAGCTGCACGGCCGACTTGGCCCCGTGCTTGCGGCAGGCATCCGCGATGCGGGCGAGGCCAGGCACGAACGAGTCGTCCCAAATGCCCGCTGCACCGGTCGTGGTATGGTACTTCGGCGTCGCGTTGAAGCAGTCGCTTATGTAGGCGCTGCCCAGCTCCAGCAGGCCCGTGCCGCCTTTCGCGCGCTCCTCGTAGAAGTCGACTATTGAATCGGTGATGTAGTAGTTGTCGACCATCTCGGTGGTCATGGGAAGCATGACGAACCGGTTTCTGATCTCAACCCCGCCGATGTTGAACGGTTCGAGCAGTTTCTGATACTTTGCCACGATGCGAACCCCTTTCCGCTTTAAACTATGCGTAAGCGTCTTTTATGCAAGTGCCCTTTCGAGGCCGTTCCCTGCAATCTATCCCGTCCTGGAAACCAGCCGACCTCTCAAGTGATATTGTATGCGCCAAAAATCATTGTTTCGATGGACAGAATTGTCTTTATGGTTAATCAAGAGGCCAAAACATACCCAATTTAAGATGCTATGAGGCCGAATAAGCAGGCAATATCTTCAAGATAGGGTTTCATTTCATGCTGTAAGTGGTTTTTAAGTTGCACATTTTTTCAAAAATGTCCTAGAAATGCGCTGAAAACCGACGTATAATGACAGCGTTCTTGATGACCGCTTTAGCGAGAGCGAGGCCCGAGGATATGAACGCCCTGAACACGATGCTGCTCATTGCCGACACGTTCGTCGCACTGTGTGACGAGATGCCGCTTAAAAAGGTGTCCATCAGCGACATCATCGAGCGCACAGGAAAGAACCGCAAGACGTTCTACTACCATTTCGAGAACAAGGACTGTTTGGTCACTTGGATCCTCCGGCACGACTTGGGCCAGGAGCTCAAACGCTGCTTCCCGGAAAGCGCACTCGTCTACGAGACGGGCACGACCGATTCCTCGGCACAGTTCCCCTTCTACATCCAGCAGAAATCGGGCGTTCGCTCGCTCGACCATGCAGAGTTCTTCGAGTGCTTCGCGCGCGTACTCGAGGCCAAGCGGCACTTCTACACCCAGGCACTCGTCGACAACAGCCCCTATTCGCTGCGCAACTACCTGTACAACCTCTACCTGCCAGCCTTGCGCGACGACATCGACCTCATCCTGGCGAACCGATACCTGCCCGAGGACAACATCCAGTTCCTAGCCGAGTTCTACACCTGCGCGTTTTTGTACTACTTCATCCGCAAGTGCGACCAGCCAGGAGCAGAGCGCCTCGCGGGACACGCCGGGCCCTTCGCCAACATCATCCACAGCTCGCTCGAGATGCAGATCAAGGAAGCTCAGCTCAGGCGCAACTTGTAGCAGCGTCGCCCCTTCGCACGGCGTGCACTTGGCAGCTCGCTGTTCTAGGAAGCCCCCTTCCCGGCCACAAGTGCCCCACCGCTCTCTACCAACTCCATGATTTCAGCCTCCGACCAGCCAAGCTCCCGCAGAACCGCCTGCGTGTGCTCGCCGAGCGCCGGCGCCTCCTCAAAGTCGGAGAT
>NZ_JAVWUP010000353.1:0-1698 GCF_036667095.1 Gordonibacter sp.
TGAGAGCGTCTTGCCTAGTGCTGTTATGTCGGTGGTAGCCGATCTACGCAGTGAGGCTTCTACGGCAGCAATTACGGCTTTGTCGATTATCTTACTATGGCGTGCCAGTAGCTTCACGGCCTTCTTCGCGAGGGTCTGTGCCCTTTGTGCGATGTCCGCCATAGTAAGCGCCGATACCTCGTCTGTAGTCGGCATCTGCGCGGCATACAGCGCCACGAAGTCGGCGGCCATGTTGCGCACGGCGGCTTCGGTAACGTCGGTGAAGTGCTCTATGTAGTCTGGTTCGAGCATCAGCCTATGAGATCGGAGTATTCCTGCACACGCGCTGGCACACCGGCTTTTGCGTCATCCTCCGATTCGCCGTAGAACCTCATGCAGTATTCCCACTCCGATGCGATGCCTGCCCCTATTTCGGCCATCATCTGTTCTTTGTCGGTGGTCGTATCGGTGATGATAGAGTCGTCAAACGTCACGGTCACGTCGCCGTCTGGCACATGATCGCCGCGTACGTGCACGTAAAGGTCGATGTAACCTTCTACTAGCGTCACGATGGCTTTGCGCATGGCATTTTGGTGCTTCTTGATGGATCGGGCTAGCATGGAGTTGTCGGCACTCACCTCTTTGGCCGTCTTTAGCCCTGCGTGAGCATCCCAGCTGAAATAGCCGTTTCCGAAGCCGCAGAGCAAAGAGAGTTCACGCAGCGCCGTGTTGACGGCCTCGGTGTTGTCGGTTACCCGGAGGTCAGGTTGCACTACGTCGATCTGCTTGCCGTCCTCACCCTTGCGCATGGTAAAGACCGTATCGCCCGCCTCGCCGAACGCGTAGTGCGTCTTGATGATCGAGCCATCGGTACCCTTCTCACGCTTTTCTTCCACAAGTCCCTTATCTACGAACACCTTTGGGCGACCTACGCGTATATGGTCGATGAACGAGGTGTGGGCCTCGTCCACGGCCTTCACGGCTCCTATCGCTTTGTCGAACACGGATGCGCCCATAGAGCAGCAGCCGTAGTGGTCGTTTGGTACAGCTACCCGAAACAGCGCGAACGTCTGTTTCTTCGCATGCGTGTTGAAGTCGAGAATGATGCCATCGACCGTTGCCGGTCGGCGTGTCTTGGGGTTGAATAGCTGGGTGACGATGTGGCGATCCCCGCCATTGACCACGTGCATCTGGCATTGGTCGTAGTCTTTGCCGTCTATCTCAACGCGGGCCACAAATGCACATTGCGTACATCCGGCGTCGGAGTAGGTGAGCGGGATTATCTGCGTCGCGTCATAGGTGCGCACGCCGACCTCCGCATCCGGTGTGGTTGCGTTGTCGGTTATCCCGCGTGGCTCGCAAGCCCACCCGAGGGTTCCAAGGCCGAAGCCTCGTGCCACGTTTTCGGATTCGTCCATGGCGAAGTTAGCGAAATGTTCGGCTATGAACTCGGCTCTGGCGGAGTCGGTGGAGGATATAAGGGTCTGTTCCTGCATAAGCAGGGATGACCACTCGTTTGAGGCGAGCCATGCGGGACACAGGGATACGCGCTCACGCTTGTAGACGCTAAAACCCTTGCGCACGGAGTAGTGATACCAGTTGTTATTTGCTGTGAACCATCCCCAGTACAGATCCACGAACGATTGCATACGGGTGTCGGGGGAGTACCCCTGCTTGCGTATCCAGCTCTCGATATGGCTGTAATCCCCACGCTTCTCG
>NZ_JAVWUP010000354.1:0-1685 GCF_036667095.1 Gordonibacter sp.
CGGGCATTAACCGCTACTTCTGCGACTACCGATAACCCTACCGATAAGGCACGGTTAATCAACCTATAATTTGATTTTCTTTTCGAGATCCCTTTCCTTGCATCTTGGGAACTATAAGGGAACGACTTCGCTTTACGTCAGGAAGGGTCGTTTTTGGGCGCAGAGAACCCGCTCCCTGCTATAATGCGGGAAGCGGTAGGTAGAACGAAGCGTTCTTCTCAGTTACGCCGCAACCGGCAACGGCTCGTAGTAGGTGCCGTTTGTCAGCATCGCGTAGACGACTTCTACGCGCCTGCGCGCCAGGGCAAGACATGCCTGCTGATGGGTCTTGCCCTCGGCGATTTTCTTCTTGTAATAGGTCTCTTCCGCAGACCCTTCCCTAAAAGCCGCAATGACTGCAGATTGGACGAACGCATTTTTCAGGCGTCGGTTACCACCCTTACGCTTCCTGCTCTTCTTGATCGTACTCGACTCCTTCTTCACGGGAGCAACGCCTGCGTACGATGCCAGATGATGGGCATCTGCAAAGCGACTAATGTCGCCGATTTCGGCGGCTATGGTTGCACCGAACACGCGTCCGACACCGGGGATGCTTCTGAGGATCTCGACCTCAACCATCTGTTCAGAGAGGCGTTCCAGCTCTGCGTCAAGCTCTTTTTCCTCGACTTCGAGCTCGATGATACGCTTTGCGACTTTCTTGGCCTGAGCTTCGATGACGGTGGTGGCGGGTAGCGTCACGGTCTGTTTGGAAAGTGCCGCGAACACCGTCTCGGCGAGTTTCGGTCCGCGCGTCTTGCAGTATTTGAGGCTACCAGCCCATTTGGCTACGCGCGTCTTGCCAGCACGCTTCAGCCCCTGAGGTCCGCCGTAGCGCTCTACCAGGCATATCTCGAGGCCGTTGTGCAGTTTTTGTTTGCTGAGCACCTTGTCGAGGGCGGGGCATGCCCGGTGGAGCAGGTCGTGCAAGCGGTTATAGCAGCGCGTGCGCTCGCGTACGGTGTCGTCGCGGCACGAGGTGAGCACCTTGATCTCCGCCATGATCTCGGGACGCTCACCCACAAGCTCGATGTGGCGCGGCATGCTGCGTGATGCGTCAGCGATGATAAACGCATCCTTTGCGTCGGTCTTATCCTCGCCGTAGATCTCCGCCACCTGCTTAAACTTGCGCGGCGAGAGGTGGGCGACATCCAGCCCCATATCCTTGGCTACAGCCACAGTAAGGCTCCCGAACGCCCCGTACTGGTCGACCGTCACGAGCATGCGCCCCCCGAGGTCACCCGCCTTGGTAAGCGCCTCGCGGATCGCCGCCTCGTCCTGTGCGACGGAGCCACTCAAAAGGGGCTTGTCGCCGTCATGGTCGAGCACGACCATGTAGTGGCCCGTCTTACCGACGTCGATGCCGCAAAACACGCCGTAGGCCGCAATGTCCGATCTCTTCATCCCTCTCCAATCTCTCGATGGGGGCTGGCGCAGTCGTCAGACGTCTGTCTTCGGCAGAATTCTACGAGCAAGGGGCACTAACCTTATGAGCGATAAACAGACGCCACGGGATCCGGTGGCATGATCAACCAGGTCTTTAGGGACAATTGAATAAAGCCGGTGTCCAGATCCCGTGACGGCCAGCAGGAAGGCCATGCATTAGCTCTTCCTGAAGTTCATTATAGGGAAATCGCCTTGTAGAATTG
>NZ_JAVWUP010000355.1:0-994 GCF_036667095.1 Gordonibacter sp.
CCAGCAGTGTTTTGCCCTTGTCGCGCAGTGCGCGAAACTCGTCCCAGATGCGTATGCGGTGCTCCGGATCGAGTCCCACGGTGGGTTCGTCTAGTACGAGCACGTCCGGGTTGTGTATGAGTGCCACGGCCAGCGAAAGCCTGCGCTTCATGCCTCCGGAGAAGTGGGCGATTAGCTTCTTCCGGTCGGATTCGAGGCGGGCGAATGTCAGCATGGCATCGGTACGGCGGGCCAGCTCTTCGCCGCGCAGGCCGTAGAGCGTACCGAAGAAACGCAGGTTGTCCTGCGCGGTGACGTCGTCGTAGAGGGCATCGTCCTGTGGCATGAAACCGATGCGCTTGCGCGCGGTAGGGAAGGGCGCCTTCTCTCCCAGCACTCGGACTTCGCCCGAGTCGGGAACGGTAATGCCCATGATAAGGTTTAC
Organism: Gordonibacter sp.; assembly: GCF_036667095.1. Taxonomy (NCBI): domain Bacteria; kingdom Bacillati; phylum Actinomycetota; class Coriobacteriia; order Eggerthellales; family Eggerthellaceae; genus Gordonibacter; species Gordonibacter sp. Next base: position 425 of record NZ_JAVWUP010000355.1, read on the forward strand.
GAGCGTGGTCTTTCCGCAACCCGAAGGCCCAAGTAGGCACAGAATGGCTCCGCGTTCGATGCGTAGGTCTATGCCGTCGAGCACGGTGGCTCGGTGATCCCCCAGGGGCGTTTTCTTCCCGAACACTTTCACGACGCTTGTCACTTCGATGGGGCAGGGTGAGGATGCCATGGCACACTCCTTCTCCTCGCTGCCGTGATGGCACACGTTTGCTTAGTGTTAGAATAATCCAACAGCATGTTGGAAAAAACAAACAAAACTAGCAGAACTGTTGTGTTTCGTCCCGCTTTGGCAAATGCACTCTCCCTAGGGTGCGCTTCACCGGACGAAGCGGTGCCGGGTGAACCACTGTCGGGTGCGAGCTGCGCTCAGTGTGCCGTCGGTGGCTGAAGGTCTCGCCGCTTGCAGCCCATCGCGGCAGGCGAGAGCAATGGCAAGGAGGCAGGTATGGCCCGTCCTCGGAAAAACGAGGAATCTCCGGTTGAAGAGCGGCTTGAAAAGGCATTTTGGAGTCTTGTAGAGACGCTTCCCCTTGAGCGCATCACGGTGGGCGCCCTTGCGGAGCGTGCC
>NZ_JAVWUP010000355.1:1004-1679 GCF_036667095.1 Gordonibacter sp.
CACGATGTATACGACCTGCTCGACCGCATCATCGAGGCCAATATGCCCCAGGAGATACCGGCGCTCATGTTCTCCCATATCGTGGGAGGCACCGACTCTGTTGATTTCGATGTCGTCGTGCCCCAGGCCCAACCCAAAATCGACAACCTTTGCGTGCTTTTGAACAGCGGCGCTTCGACGTATGCGACAAAGCGCATCAAAGACACCATCATAGAGCTGTGGAGGAAGGTGTTAGGCCTTGATGCGGCCTCTTGCGACGAAGCACGCCTTGTTTTCGAGTTCGTCGTGAACGGCCTGTTGGGCGTCATGGCCTATCGCGCCGAGACCGGTATGGCTGTGTCGATAGCGGAGGCGGTCCATGCGCTGACACCTGAAATCCCCGAGGCGGTGGCAGCGAAGCTGCGCGCCTGTCGCGAAGCGGAGGACGCGCAAGTCGGGGAGGCGGTGCATTCCGCTTAGCACGGCAATGACCAAGGCGATGCTGGCGGCGACACGCCGGAAGAGGTGTCCGCCTCGAGGCGACCTAGAACCCTACCGTCATATGCAACTGGTAGAACACCAGGCGCGTGATGAATACGGCTGCAAGTGCGAAGACGCAAGCAAGCACCCGGAAGATGATGACGTTTCGGCGCTTCGCGCCGCGCCCCAACGTCAGGGCGGCGCAGCCTATGCCGG
>NZ_JAVWUP010000356.1:0-1627 GCF_036667095.1 Gordonibacter sp.
TAAGAACTCGCCGTGGTATGCCGTGGTCGATCAGGCCTATGTCGATGCCATGAGCACGCAGGGCCTGTACAACTACACGACGGCCAAGGGAGCCACCTCCGAGACGTGGTTTATCGGCAACTACTTCAAGGACCGCATCCTGAAGGATCTGCCCGCAGATATCGAAGAGGGCGTGAAAGAGGGCTGGTGCTTCAAAGCAAACTCGCTTGAGGAGTTGGCGGAGCACTTCGGCTTGGACGGGCTGCCCGAAACGGTGGCCCAGTACAACGAGCTGTGCGCCGCGGGCGTCGATGCGCAGTTCGATGCGAACCCGTGGTACCTCTCGCCGGTTGCCACGCCGCCGTTCTACGTAACCGAGAACGAACCCAGCGCGTGGAGTACGTTCGGCGGCTTGCGCACCGACGACTGTTGTCGCGTGCTGTCGGCCGAGACCAACGATCCCATTGCGGGCCTCTATGCTGCAGGAACCGACGTCGGCAGCCTGTACTACTCGCCCTATTACGACATTCCCGGCTACTGCTATGGCTTGTGCATCGATTCTGGCTACCTTGCTGCCGAAGAAGCCGTGGCGGCCATCAAAGCCTAGTTGCGGGCTTCTCGTTCTTGCCGGTTTGCATGCCAAGGAGCGCGCAAGCCGGCACGCAGCTTCCTCCCGCGACCTTTGCGCCCGAATGCTGTAGGCACCTCGCCGAACCCTCCCTCGGCGAGGTGCCTACGCGTTTATCGCGGGGTGCTTCTCATCCTTGCCGTGTTGCGGCCTTTGGCTACCGCACCGGTACGAAGAGCGTTTCGATGTCGCTACCGTTACCGTCGAGGTTCAGAAACGAGGGGAACAAGATGACATCGCCGCGCAGCGCGTAACCGTGGTCGTCCAAGTAGGCGAACAGGTCGGCGAACGTTTCCTTGCACACGCTTTCCGCCCGTGTCACGCGCCTGCGGAATCGTACGCACTTTCCCAGGCAGAGCTTCCCTATGCGACGTGCGTCGATGCCCTCAAGGCGGTGCGACTCGCGCTCGGGCATGGCAATGATGTAGCTGGGATCGAGGGTGTTGCCGGGCAGTTCCAAGTCGCGCTTCGCAATGATACGCGCGCAGCTGGTTATGCTGAGTAGGTCGTAGAACTGTGCGATCTCTCGCTTGTTGTCCACCGACACGCTGAAGTCGCGGCCGATCGACGCGCTGACGTATACCTGGTCGGGGGCATCGACGAGGATGAAGGCCGCTTGGCTTCCGTTCTCGATCAGTTCAAGCGCGCTGCCTATCTTGGCCAGACGGTAGCGCAGCAGGTCGGCCTCGTGCAGCAGCCGTGCCTGTTGATCGAGGAGCGATCGCCTGAACTCGTCGTCGCCCTGCTCGGCATCCAGCATGGATACTGCCTGCTCTACGGTGAACCCGTACTGCAGGAGCACGCGGAAGGCGTTCGATCGGAAGGCATCTTCGGGGGAGAACACCCGGTAGCCGTTCTCCTCGCGACGCGTGGCCAGGAGGCCGTGCTTTTCGTAGAACCGAATTTTAGATGGCGGCAAACCGGTCATAGCCGCGAATTCTTTGATGCGGTACATGCGCGTCTCTCTCCCTCATGGCACCCGGCATCCCCTTAAGCCAGCATACCATATGCCGCGAGAGC
>NZ_JAVWUP010000357.1:0-1613 GCF_036667095.1 Gordonibacter sp.
GGCCATGATAAAGGAAAGAGAGGCAATGCCCAAGCATCTTAACCAAGATCTCAGATTTGCAGGGAGGCTTGCGGGGCTTGCGGGGCTTGCGGGGCTGCGGGGGCCTGCGGGGCCTGCGGGGCTTGCGGAGGTAGCGAGGCGTTTCGTAGGAGAAATGTGATTCGTTCGGAGTCCTTTCCCGGTATAATGGTGCATTCGGATTGCGAAACGAGGGGATCGGCACGTCTGGTCCGATGTCCTCGCTTCGAAATCCGTGCAGAGGATTGCAGGATTATCGGTACCAGGAGGTTTTCGATGGCATCAACTGATGCTCCCGCGCGCTCGGCATGGTCGGGCAAGTGGGCGTTTATTCTAGCTGCAGCAGCATCTGCTGTGGGCTTGGGGAATATGTGGCGCTTTCCCTATTTGGCGGCAAAGTACGGCGGCGGTACGTTTCTGCTTACGTATCTCGTGCTGGTGTTCACGCTCGGCGTATCGCTTCTGCTGCTGGAGACGGCACTTGGCCGCCTTACCGGCCAGTCGGCCATCGGGGCATTCAAGCAGTTCGGAAAGAAGTACGCCATCATCGGCGTCCTGGCGTCCATCGTGCCGTTCGTTATCGTGCCGTACTACTCTATCATCGGCGGATGGGTGACGAAGTACACGGCGGCTTACGTGTTCGAAGGCCCGGCGGCGCTGGCCGACGGCGGCAACTTCTTCACGGGCTTCATCACCAGCAACGTGGAGAGCTTCCTGTGGATGTTCGTGTTCATGGCCATCGTGTTCGTTGTCGTCGCACGGGGTGTGAAGGGTGGCATCGAGAAGGCGAACCTGTTCATGATGCCCGCGCTGATCGTCGTGGCGGTGGGCATCGCGGCGTACACCCTTACCATGCCGGGCGCGCTCGAAGGCGCGGCGTACTACCTGGTGCCTGATTTCAGCAAGTTCTCGCCAGAGCTGGTCATCAGCGCATTGGGGCAGATGTTCTACAGCTTGTCGCTGGCCATGGGCATCATGATCACGTATGGCTCGTACCTTGATGAGAAGTCCAGCCTTACGCAGAGTGTCGTGCGCATCGGCGGCTTTGATATCGGCGTGTCGTTTTTGGCCGGTCTCATGATCGTGCCGGCGGCGTTCGTGGCTATGGGTTCGGGCGACGCGGTGGCGGCCAAGTCGGGTCCGTCGCTTATGTTCGTGATCTTGCCGGAGGTGTTCGCCCAGATGGGCGGCGCGGCGCAGTTCGTGGGCTTCCTGTTCTTCCTGCTGGTGCTGTTCGCGGCACTGACCAGCGGTATCTCGCTTATGGAGACCTGCGTTTCCATCGTGCAGGACGGTGCGAAGTGGTCGCGTAAGAAGGCGCTTATCGCCGTGATGGCGTTCATCGTGGTAACCGGCTCGCTGGTGAACCTCGGCTACAACGGCCTCTCGTTTATCGAGCCTTTGGGTGCGGGAACGACTATGCTGGACTTCTTTGACTTCATCTCAAACTCGGTACTTATGCCCATCGTCGCGCTTTTGACGTGTATTTTTGTAGGCTGGGTCGTGAAACCGAAGCTTATTGTACGTGAGGTGACACTATCGGGTCCGTTCAAGTTGGAGAAGGCTTGGACGATCATGATCAAGTACGTGGCACC
>NZ_JAVWUP010000358.1:0-1608 GCF_036667095.1 Gordonibacter sp.
GCCCGTACGGCTCGTACTCGGGCGTGAAGCGCTTGCCCAGTTTGTTCACGCGCAGGTACGGCATGAGCTGCTCGGGGTCCAGCATGATAGCCTGCGGGAACTCGTCTTCGGCTGCTCCTACCGCCAGGCCCATTTGGTGTCCGTCGCCCGTGTTGCCGAACGCACCGGTCAGCCACGAGCCCGGAACGCCGCGCGGACGGCAGCGCTCTTTGAGCATCTGCTGGTTGAACTCGTAGCCGCCGCAGGCCAGCACGACACCCTTCGCGCAGTTGTACTGCTCGTATCCTTGCTCGCTCTCGACGATGACGCCGGTAACCTTGCCGGAGTCATCCGCGACCAGTTGGCAGGCAGGGCAGCTGTAGCGGATTTCTACGCCCGCCTTCTCCAGGATGCCGGCGAGGATCTTTGCCAGCTCGCCCGGAGGATAGGGCAGGTTGAGCGACGTGTTCCACGAGCGCGAAAGCGAGGTTTTGTCCCATTGCTCGCGGAAGTCGGGGAAGTCGCCTGCGGCGAACGTGAGCGGGTAGTCGTCGAGATTCTGGTTGTCGAAGTGGCTCACGTACCAGTCAACGGCCTCGCCGTTCGACTCGAGCCAGTGGCGGTACAGCTCCATGTCGCCCTGGAAGGCGCAGTCGACCATGGCGTCGCTCATCCAGGCGTCGGTGTCGAACGTCATGCCCCAGTGCTGGTGCAGCTTCGAGTTCGTGCCGCCGATGGTGGCGGAGTTGTAGTTGCCCACGGTCTGCTTCTCCACGGCCACGGTCTTGAGCCCCTGCTCGGCGCAGGAGAGCGCCGCAGCGTCACCCGAAGGGCCGAGACCGCATACCACCACGTCCACGTCATGCGTGGTGACGATGTCTTTCGGGTCGATGGGCTTAGCTACGAAGGAGATTGTTCCCTCGCCGGCGGCACCCACTTCAACTTCTTCGACGACGGGCCATACGGCTTGTGCGGGGTCGGTCGTCTGCATGGCGCCCGCGGGGGCTTTGCCGCTTGCATCCGATACCGCGTCTGCTTTGGCGTCGGCGGCGTTTTGGGGTGCGCACCCGGCAAGTCCTGCGAAGGCGGCTAGTCCGGCCGTCGCAGCAGCACCGGTCAGAAACGAGCGGCGGCTCAGTGCGGATTGCTCGGTGTTCGGGGTTGCTCCCGATTTGGATGCTTTCATGAATCCTCCCTTGGTTTCGGAGCCCGTGCGGTCCCTTCCGCTTTTCTTGAGGCCCCCTTAGGGCCCATAGTGGCAAAGCGAGATGGCTTGGTCATCTAACGAAACGGTATATTTCTCAGAAATACGAGGTCAAAGGCCCGGCATTAATTCCTATCACCGGGGGAGTGCGGTAAGATGCAGCTGAAGGCGGAAGGGAAAGGCGGCAGATGCGCATGGCGGCGGCTCGCGCGAGAAAAATCCAGAAGGAGCGATCGGCACCTGAGGCATCGCCGTCGCATGGACGTGTGCCCTTGCGGTCGCTTGCCAAAACGGTGGTGGGATCGTCGCTGCTGTGGGCTTGGGGTTTCCTCTGCTATCTAAGCCCGGTTCTGTTTCCTTCCGGCGGTGCAGTTTCTGCGAGTACGGGGTTGGAGTACGGCTTCTTCGCCTCTCAGGCGGCCGTG
>NZ_JAVWUP010000359.1:0-1597 GCF_036667095.1 Gordonibacter sp.
GCGGATGCGCCAACTGCATGAAAAGCTCCCCTCGTACCCCAAGCAACCCGCGCTTGGGCGGGCTGGCAGATGAGTATAGCACTTGCCAAGGGAAGGGGGTGCCATGCGCCGCCGCGATAGATCTTGGTCATCTTATGCTCGAGCAAAATAGGCACGCCGAGTTCTTCGAGTTTGCGCTCCCAAACCTGCGTCCAGCAAATACCTGCATTCGACGTGGTGCCCAGCCGCCGACGTAAACATCCGGATTCTCAACAGGCCACAGTCCGCGCTTTACCGGGGCGCGCAGCATGCCGTCTCCCAGTTGTCCCATTTTGAGGGAATGTCCGAAGCTGTGTTGCTTTGCCCGCAGCCGGTCAGCGCAATGCCGGTGGCACCTAGCGCCGCTGCAACTGCCGATCCTTTCAGAAAACTCCTACGCGAAAACCCCTTTGATTCCGTGACCGTTTCAGCCATTTCTTCTCCTCGTTCGCAGCTATCTTTTTGGATTCTCGATCGTTCTCGTGAACCCGAGAAGGAAATTACCGCACCGATGAAAACCCCCTGTAACACGGCTAGGTGTAATTCGTCGTTCCTCTGTCGCATTTTTCGTGCGACAGAGGAACGACCTGCGGTTTTGTTGATATTTGGGTCGACTGTAAAGTTCCTTGCGAAGGGCTTGCACTCCCTTCGCGCGCGGGCTGGTTCGAAAGACTTCGGTTTGCAGGCAGTTCGCATCAGCGAGTGCTGGCTCGGCGACGGCTGTCGTGGCTCGTTTTTCTTGCGAAATCTATGAGACGCTTGCCGCTTTTTCTTGAAGAAAACGTACGGGCACCGCAGGACACGGCAGCGGTTTGCGGCTAGGACGAAGAATCAGCCGTGCAGTACGCCGGAGCCGCATGCTGTTGTCTCATAGGCGCTGTCCCTCGTCCTTCTGGCACCGGGAATCGTCCATGAGGTAGTGGCGATGACGGCCCTTCGACACGTTCTTGTACTCGATCGCCTCTGCGGGGCAGCCTCCGATGCAGGCCATGCAATGGGTGCAGGTGCCCTTCCAGACGGGCTTACCACCTGCAAGGTCGATGTTGTTCAGGGGGCACCGCTGCGCGCACTTCCCGCAGGACGTGCAAGCGCTCGATGTCGAAAAGCCCTTGTCGTGCACGTAGAGCGCGTAGAACAAAGGGTTGATCGGGCCGCTTTTCACCTTGTCTGCGAACGATACCTGTTGCACGGGGAAGGGCTCGCCTGTGGCTATGAGTTTCGCCAGGCCGTCCAGGTGCGGCCGCGCTGCGCTGACGATGGCTTGGCACTCTGCCTCGTCGGGCGTGGGATTCAGCGCCAGGTAGTTCTCTGGCATGGGCACGCCGGCGACCCCGCGAAACCGCAGTCCTTTGGCGGTGCAGAGCCGCTTTGCGTACACAGCCGCATTGCCGATACTGCCACCGCAGGTCAGTACGAAGTAGGTATCCTGGCAGCCCTGGAAATCGGCTTGCCTGATCCACTGCTCCGCCACTTTAGGAATGCGCCAGCTGTAGGTGGGCACCACGAACACGAGCGGCTTCTCCGAGCGAAACACCGCCTTCTTTCCCTCTTTCAGGTAATAGTTGATCGAGACGACCTC
>NZ_JAVWUP010000360.1:0-277 GCF_036667095.1 Gordonibacter sp.
CAGCGCCTACATAGACGACGACGAGCTGGAACGCGCAGCGGGCATGTTCGAAATCGCCGCTGAATCTGAGGAAAACACCATCGACAGAAGCTATTACGCGGGAGCGGCATGCGTCCTGCGGGCAATGAACGCGTACGACATGAAGACATGCAGCGACTTGATGACGATATTCAAGCGTACAGCATTCGACAAAATAACCGAGGAAGGAAACAAATGAAAGTAAAGAACTGGGAAATGATTGAGGAGTCTGTTCCAGGCGGCGCACCACTCGCACCAG
>NZ_JAVWUP010000360.1:287-1595 GCF_036667095.1 Gordonibacter sp.
CGCATCGTTGGCGTGAACGACACGTACACGGAGGGCAACGAGAACAAGTGCTACCTCGACATCGTCTACGACATTGCAGAAGGCGAGGAGGCAGGGCGCTATGCCGACGATTGGGGAAAGACCCACCCGTACGCGCACCAGTGTCGCCAGTGGTACGAAGGCAAGCACGAGGGCCGCTTCAAGTTCTTCCTCAACTGCCTCGAGGTTTCCAACAAGGGTAGGTTCAGCGCAGCCGATTGGGCAAAGACGTGCGACGAGTCGAAGCTGATGGGGTTGGAGTTCGGTATCGTCTTGCAAAAGAAGCTAGACACCAACACGAAAGGCGAGGACACGGAGTTCTTGGAAGATCGCGGAGTGTACGCAAGCCAGGACATCCGTAGCGGAGACTTCAAGCTGCCCGAACCGCGCAACGTCCGTGAGGGGATACCCGCAGCGGCCCCCATGGCGGCTCCGGTGGTTGATACGGTCTATGACGAAGACATCCCGTTTTAAGCCATGTCGCTGACGATAATCGAGGATACCCGGCAGCAGCTAGGCGAGCATGAGCAGAAAAACGAATGGTGGGGCGCTGAGGGCGTATCTGTCATCCGCTGCAAGCTGGCGTGGGGGGATTACATCCTCCCGCCGCCGGTTAGCGTGGACACCAAGCGAAACATCGCCGAGCTGGCGCAGAACATAGACCAGCAGCACGACCGTTTCCGCGCCGAGTGCCTGGGAGCGCGCGATGCCGGGTGCCAGCTTGTCATCCTCGTGGAAAACGAACACGGCGTGCGCTCTCTCTCCGACCTTGCCGGGTGGATGGAAAGCAGCAAGGACTTCGCTAAGCGCAAGGGAGCAAAACGCCGCTACGAAGGGCTGAGGCTCGCCAAGGCGTGCGCCACAATGTCGCGCAAGTACAGCGTGAGGTTTGAATTTTGCGCGCCGGAGGAGGCGGCTGCACGCGTGGTCGATATATTGACGGAAGGAGGGAGCCGCGATGGCTGAATCGCTAAAGGATGCGGCGCTCTCATGTGTCGCTAGAAACTGGGCGGTGTTCCCGCTTGTAGAGCGCGACAAGATACCGGCCGTCAAAGGAGGGTTCCAGGCGGGCACCGTCGATGCCGACCAGATAGGGCAGGCATGGGAGCATCGGCAAAACATGAACGTGGGCGTTGCGACAGGCTCCATGTCGCGCGGACTCGTTGTTATTGACCTCGACGTGGACGAGGCGAAGGGCGAGAACGGCCTGGACACGCTGCACGAGTGGGAAAGGGAGTACGGAGAGCTTCCTGATACGGTGACGGCGATCACCGGCCGTGGAGGCATGCA
>NZ_JAVWUP010000361.1:0-1570 GCF_036667095.1 Gordonibacter sp.
AAGGAGACCAGCTATGAGGAGTCAAGACCCATAAACAACTTATTTTGAGATTTTGGTTTATTGGCTTTTTGCACTTTGACAGCTTCATATCGAACCGCTCAGAGCGTGGTGCTAGCTGTTGGATGAGTATAGGTTGGATCGTACGGCTCTTGTTTCGAGAGCACGGCATAGATCACGTGGATGAGCTTTCTGGCGACTGCTATGAGAGCTTCTCGATGGGCTTTGCCTTCGCCTCGCTTCTTGACGTAGTAGTCGTAAAGCGGCGTCTTACATTTGAGCTGGGCCATGGCGGCTAGGTAGAGGGCTCGACGCAGGTAGGGTGATCCCTGCTTGGTGATGTGGTTCACCTCGCCTTCGAATGTCCCGGACTGGTTCTTAGAGGGGTTGATTCCGGCGTACTTGACGATGGCCGGCGCGTTGCTGAACCGCTTCACGTCGCCGATCTCGGCGACGATTGGGGCACCGAGCTTGTAGGAGATGCCGGGGATGGTGAGGATCAGGGGCTCTATCTCGTCGAGCAGGCCCTTTACCTTCTCGTCCACCTCCGCCAGCTGGTCTTCGATGAACTCGATCTGCTTGGCCAGCAGCTTGATCTGAAACGAGAAGGTGTCGCTTGCGAGCGTGATTCCGCATGAGCCCTTTGCCGCGGCCTTGAGCTCGTCGGCCTTCTCGCGGCCGAGCTTGCCGTGGCTTGCCTTGTCAAGCAAATTTGTGAGCGTTCTGATATCGATACCCATGCACTCTTCGGGTGTGGGACAGCGCTTTAAAAACGCCTTGGAGGTTTCGCCGAACGTGTCGGAGAACAACCTTGCGTACTCGGGGAACACCTGGTCGAGCGCCACGATGATCTGGCGCTTTAAGTCGGCGATATCTTCGGTTATAGCCTGCTGCAAGCGCGTCATCTGACGAAGGGACATCATCTTCTCATCGGCAAGCTTACTTGGCTCGAAGTCGCCGCAGCGAAGCGTGTCGGCGATGACGACGCAGTCAATCGCGTCAGTCTTCACCTTGCCGAGATTCTTAAAGCGGCGCATGGCGTCAGTGCGCATGGGGTTGATGACCACAACGCTGAAGCCCCGCTCTGTCAGAAAGCAAAAACAGGCGAGCCAGTAATGGCCGGTAGCTTCCATACCTACCATGATCTCGGCTCCGTCATCTGCCAACCCATCCAGGTAGGCGGCGCACTTCTCGAAACCCGAAGTCGAGTTCTTAAACGTCATGGGCTTGGAAAGCGAATGTCCACGCTCGTCAATCGCTCCGATGACATGGTCGTACTTGGCTATGTCGATTCCTGCAAACAGCATGGCATACCTGCCTTATTGTCGCGGCAGGCTCCTGCTCGACCATCCGGGCCCACTACCTCCTAAAAGAGATTCGAGGTGGCCCAAGCGCTTGGCCCCATCATCCAGCTTATCCGTGGACTGCCCCGGATGGGGCAGGTTGTCGGCCTCCTTCACGAGGTCCATGCCTCAGGGCGAATGGCGACATACCTGCCTTGCCGGTCAATGCATCACATTCTGAACGGTTCGATTGAAGAGGTCAAAATGTAACGTAACTAACTATAGGAGGG
>NZ_JAVWUP010000362.1:0-1517 GCF_036667095.1 Gordonibacter sp.
GGTAAGCGGAAGGCAGGCTGCATACCACTCCAGAAAGGATAGAAACCGATCAATAGGCAACAAGGTTGCATCTCTTAGGAGTTCAACGATCTTTGCAACAGCAGCCTTGTTGCCAAGAAAGTCCGCTGTGTTTTCGAAAGAATAACTCGGCTCATTGGGCTTGTTGTTTGCATATAAGAACTGAGCCGGAACTTCGTTGAGTGTTTTAAAGGCTAAACCCTTCCATATAAACGAAGGGATGTTGTTCACACCATGTAAAAACTCTTGACGTTCTGTTTCGCCTGGAGCGTTCGAGACGCCTGCAGTATCGGTCTCTGCGATACTAAGACCACAAGATAACCTTGCATTTATGAACCTAGTCCAAAGTACAAACAATGCCGTTCTTTGTAGCTGTGCTTTACTTTTATGACTTCCTGTTATTGCTATCTCACAAATTGGCGAGATGATATTCTTGTCTGCAAGAATAAGTACGTCGTCAATATTGTTAGAAAGTTCAAAAAGGTCATGTACTAAAAAATGACCATCAGGGGCATATCGAGGGTGGAAGCAGAGTTGCATCGCATTAACAGCCTCAATAAGAATATCTAGTTCATCGTCTTCGAATACAAGTAACGGCATTACGTCTCGCTATATCCTTTGTGCGGTATAGTAAATGTCTTCCTTGATCCCGTACGTATGAGACCGGTCGCCCATATATAGCTCGACGGCCGAATCGCCGCTGAAGTTCATGATCGCGTCCTGCGTCGCTCCGTCGAGCAGATTGAGGAAGCGGCACTCTTTGGTTCCAGCTAGGTCGGTTACAGACAAAACCTGCGCAAACATGTCAGGGAAATCACGCAGGAACTCGACATATCCCTTGAGCTTGGGGAGGGAGTCTCCAAGATGTGCGCCGTGGGGGTCTACAATCGCTGGACGGATTTTACCACTGTCGTCTCGGGTGAAGAAGATAAAGTCCGGGCGAAGCGAGACGCGACCATTCGGCATGGTGTAAGGGATAGAGAAGACCTGCGGAGAGTTATTTGATGGATTGCGATAAAAAGCTACTGTGTAGGGCCGAGCAAGCTCTTTGCGGGCAACGTACTCTTCGAACGGCGAGACATCTAGATGGCACATCCCATTCTTATCCTGAACGATATGCTTGGGGAAAGCGGGCCATTTGGCGCTTACGACGCTTCCACCTGTGGGCCACTCTACATGCTTTACGCGCTTGCCGCTTGTTTCGCCTTCGAGTTGGTCGTACTTCTGGCGGTTTTCCTCGGACATGTAATCGCGGTCAACGGCGTGTGCATCAAAATAGTCAGCACGTTTGTTTGCCGCCCAGCTAACGAGAGTATCGACTACGGATGCGGTTCTAGATGCTGCTGCAAGCTGCAGGTCGACTTCCGAAGAGGGAACCTTGTTCTCGATGATTTGCGTACGACGGTACGCGTTTACGAGCTCATCACCGCCGAATACGCGCCACGCTTCCTTTGATGCCTCTTTGATGCCCGCTGCATCGGCTTTAGGCGCCTCTGACC
>NZ_JAVWUP010000363.1:0-1516 GCF_036667095.1 Gordonibacter sp.
CAAGCGCGGTTACGACGTCGGGTACGGGACTTCCTGAAGCATGGGACGAGGAGTGCGACGTTGTTGTTGTCGGTTCGGGCTATGCGGGGCTTTCCGCAGCATACGAGGCCTCGAAGGCAGGCGCCGATACGATGATCGTCGAGAAGATGTCGACGATCGGAGGGAATTCGGCAATCGCAGACGGCGACTTCGCTGTGTGCATGTCTTCAGCACAGAAAGCCAAAGGCATCGAGGACTCGGTCGATAAATACGTTGCCGATATGATGACCGCAGGTTTGGGTCTCAACGACGAGGCGAAGTGCCGCGTGCTTGCCGAGAAATCGAACGATACGTGGGAGTGGACTCGCAGCGAGCTCGGCGTCGAATGGGATGTCGATGAAAAAGGCGAGGTCAACGTGATTCCCTACGGCGGACACAACACGGTTCGCACCATCCATCCGGCCCTTGGCCACGGCTCCGCCATGACGGTGCCCCTGACCAGCAAGCTTGACGAGATGGGTGTGCCTATGAAGACGAACCGCATGGTGGTGAAGTTCTTCCGCGACGAGACGGGCCGTGTCATGGGCATTCAGGTGAACGAGAAGGCGAAGGGGAACGATCCTGCCACGGGCGATCCGCGGTACATCAAGGCAAACAAGGGCGTCGTGCTTGCGAGCGGAGGCTTCGGCAAGGACGTTGCTTGGCGCATGCAGCACGATCCGCACCTCGACGATACTGTCGATTGCACCAATCAGGACGGCGCGACTGCCGAGGCGTTGGCGGCGGCTATGAAGGCGGGCGCGCTCGCGGTTCATCTTGATTGGATACAGCTCGGTCCCTGGTGCAGCCCTGACGAGACCGGATACGGAAAGGGTCCGAGCTACATCGATGCAAACGTCGCGTACGGAATGAGCATCGATCCTCAAACGGGCAAGCGCATCGTCAGCGAGCTTGCCGACAGGCGCGTGTACTCGAACGCCATCGTCGAGAACGGGGTGCCGCTGCTGCAGATCGTCGACGAGCAGAACATTCCCAAGTGGAATTTCGAAGCCAATCTGCAGCCTGCGATCGATGCTGGCATTACGAAGAAACTCGCCACCATCGACGAGGTCATTGCCGCCTACAGTCTGCCCGACGAGTTCAAGGCGCAGTTCGCGCGCTACAACGGCTACGTCGAGTCGGGTGTTGACGAGGAGTTCGGCAAGATGATCCCCAAGGATGCCAAACCCCTGGGGGCCGGCCCTTACTACATTACGCGCATTTGGCCGAAGGTACACCACACCATGGGCGGCGTGAAGACCAACATGGATGCCCAGGTGCTCGATGTCGACCTGAAGCCGATCCCTGGTTTCTACGCTGCGGGCGAAGCGACTGGCGGCGTGCACGGAGCTTGCCGCTTGGGCTCGTGCGCGACGGCCGACTGCCTGGTGAATGGTCGTCTTGCCGGCCAGATGGCTGCCAAAGACAGCGCGGCCCAGTAGGGCCTGCCGCAAGATACCCTTCGATCTCACGGACGAAGCAGGGCCGATGCGCTCCC
>NZ_JAVWUP010000364.1:0-1510 GCF_036667095.1 Gordonibacter sp.
CTACGCGCAGTACGCCTTCACCGCGTCGCGCAAGAACTCCGCCGCGCCGGGGGCGATAGCCTCGTAGTGGGCCTTGAAGCGCTCGTCGGCCACGTACATCTCGGCCAACCCGGCATGGGCCTGCTTGGAGTACGTGCCGTCTTTCCAGAAAGCGCACAGCCACTGGCGGTGCAGGTCGGCCGCGCGCTGGGCGTGCTCGCCCGCAGGATCGCCCGCCTCCATGCCGGCTAGCAGCTCCTCGCTTATCTGGCGTTGCAGCTCTTGGGTGCGGCCCCACTGGTCCTCGGTCATGCCCGCCATCTTGGCGTTGCTCGCATCGGCAGCGTCCTCGCCCCAGCGCTCACGCACTTCCTCGCCGTATTTCTCCTCGTTCTGGTCGATCAGGTCCTTCTTGAACGCCTCGAATTTTTGGGCATCGCTCATGGGCGCGCCTCCTTCTATGCCGGCAAGCGTGCTCTCCACGCTTGCGATCAATTTGTCTATGCGCTCCCGACGGGAACGCAAATCGCGCAGATGCCCCGACAGCGCCTCACGGGCATCGAACGCCGGATCGTCCAGCAGCCGCTTGATATCCGCCAGCGGCACTTCGGCCTCGCGGTACAGCAGCACCTGCTGCAAGCGGTCGACCGCGGCGGGCCCATAGCGGCGGTAGTTATTGTCGCCGCGCTCAGCTCGCACCAGGCCTAACTCGTCATAGTGATGAAGCGTGCGCACCGTGCAGCCCGACAACTCGGCCAACTCGTGCGGCGTGTAAGCCCGAGCCTGTTCGCGCAATGTTTTCGAACGCTTGTCACTCACGCCAAAAACCCTCCGATGCTTCCAAGATCTCGTCTGCGGGAAGTAGGGTCGCCTCCACCATGCTCTTCCCTGTTTTTTCCAGATAATGCTTTACCAAATAATACCCGCATGCGTATCCTGCGCAATAGGGCATTCCTACCGCTGGCAAACCTTGCAAAGCTGCCAGTTCGTCTCCGTACAAGTAGGAGTTGAGATTATCGAGCCCACGTACGGACAGATTGTGCCTGATAGCGGGCTTTATACATTCGTCGAGCGTCTTTCGGTCGGTTTTCGCCACCCAAGGCCCCGCTTGAGCCTCGCCGAACAACGACGTGGCGAAGTTTTCTGCAAGCCCCTCGCTCACTATCATCTCGCCTAAGGTGATGTCGTTTTTCCACGCGATGAACTGGAAGCGCACGTTGTGGTTCGCCTCGTGGGCAAGTGCTGCTGGCAATCGCCCGAGCGTGAACTCGTTGGGCACCAGCCACGCAAAGATATATCCCGGAATGCCGCCGTCTCCAGAATACCCCTCGGCCATGCGCACGTAGACGTTTTCTGCATCCGCAAGCAAGAGAGTGAACAGGTAGTCCTGCACAGGAAGCTCGATGCCGTAGCTTTCGAAGCACGCCAGCGACATTCGAATCGCCTGTTCGGCGTCGCGCCAAAGAGCATCGTTTGAAAGCAGGCCGATATGTTCCGCTTGCGCGTCGTCTACCTTCCGGGGAACAAGATG
>NZ_JAVWUP010000365.1:0-1471 GCF_036667095.1 Gordonibacter sp.
CGCTTCATCAGCGGCTTTTGGGAGCGTCCATCCACGCTGAACATGGTGTTGAAGATTTCCTTCACCATAACGGGGTAATCGTTGAACATGGAGTCCCACTGCTCCATCACGTGGGGCCACTTGCTGAAGGTCTTAAGATCCTGAATGACGAAGGAGTCTTCCATCTTGATTTTGTAGGATGCCAAGCCCTCCTCGGAGACATCGCCCTTGTCGATGGCGACGACGGCAGCCTCGGCGGCCATACGGCCGCTGGCCACGGCGAAGTCCATGCCGCGCACCTGGTAGCCCATGTTCATGCACAGACCCGCCGTCTCGCCGGCGACGAGGCAGCCATCGAACACGTACTTCGGCACCATGTCGTAACCGCCCTCGGGCACCATATGGCCGGAGTGCTCCACGAGCTTCGCGCCGCAGAGGATAGGTGCCACGGCCGGATGCTGCTTGAAGTCTTCGAGCATCTGGTAGACCGGATAGGGGTTCGAAGCGTCAGCCGCCGTGGAGATGGTGGCTACGAGGCCGAGCGATATGGAGTCCCTGTTCGTATACAAAAAGCCGCCGCCCACGCTGCCGTGCGTGCAGTCGCCCACGAACAGCATCGCCGCACCCTCGCCCTCGGGGCATAGGAACCGGTCCTCGATGCGTTCGGCCGGCAGCTCGAAGACCTGCTTGATGCCGACAGCCATCTGGGAGGCCTTAGGGCGGGGGTTGCCCAGGCACTTTTCGGCGAGCAGCGTGTTCACGCCCTCGGCCAGGATCGTCACCTCAGCGGTGATCTCGTCCTCGGCGGCGCGCACGCCGCAGACCTTGCCGGTTTCGTCCTTCAGCAGTTCCTCCACGGCAATGCCGCAGATATACTCGGCGCCGGCATCCTCAGCCTTGCTGGCCAGCCACTGGTCGAACGGGGCGCGCAGAACCGCGTAGGAATCCTTGCCTTCCTCCGCCAGTTCATCACTCGTAAAGTCGATGGTCATGTTTGAGCGTGCGCCCAGCATGGAGATACGCTCGTGGGTGATCTTGCGTTCTAGGGGCGCCTCGTGCTCGAAGTCAGGGAAGACTTTCTTGAGCGAGTGCGAGTAGATGCGCCCGCCGGTCATATTCTTGGCACCGGCAAAGTTGCCGCGCTCCACCACAAGCACGCTCTTGCCAGCCGACGCGGCCGTGTAGGCCGCCACGGCACCGGCGCACCCCGAACCCACGACGATGACGTCAAAATCGCTTTCAGACACCTTTTATCCTTTCTCATCTAAGAAGAGGGGCGGTGATCGCAGCCCCTTCCTGTCGTACTTTTAGAGTGCCGCACACAAGGCGGGCAGGACGGTCTTCACGTCGCCCACCAAGCCGTAATCGCATTGCTTGAAGATAGGCGCGTTCTTGTCTTTGTTGACAGCAAAGATCGTCTGAGCACGATTTATGCCCACCATGTGCTGCATCTGCCCAGAGATGCCAACACCGATGTACACCTTCGGCGACA
>NZ_JAVWUP010000366.1:0-1464 GCF_036667095.1 Gordonibacter sp.
GCTCTCGTGCGGTTGCGGAGTAGTCTTTCTGAGCGTCTGTCTCTGCGAAAACTATACCGGGGCGCTCAGATGGTTTCGCGGTCTCTCCCTTGTGGATGCGGCCCTGATCGTGCTTGAGGTGCTTGCGGTAGCCGCGTGCGCGATAACGGTGAACGCCGCGAGTGCCGACCGGCCGTTCGATGCATTGCTCGTCGGCGAGCAATCTTGTGCGTTTTGGTTCGGTTTCGTGGGATGCGGTATACTTGCGCCCTTGGCTATAGAAGTATCTGCACTGGTCGCTCGGCGCACTCATCGAAGCAGCGTTATTGCCGTTATGGCCGTGCTTATCCTTGTCGGCGGCTTGAGCCTGCGGTTCGTGCTCGTGAGTGCCGGCGTTCAAACCGCGGCCTGAAGAAACGACGAGATCAATGGTGACGAAGGAAATACCTGCATTCATATTTAGCGAGGACAGCGACTTGCCGCTTTGGGTTCAGTTGCGCGACCGTATAGCGTTCCTCATCAATTCGGGATTCTACAAGCCCGGCGAAAAGTTGCCCACCGTGCGTAAATACGCAGCCGACCTGCACATAGCGTACAACACGGTCAGCAAGGCGTACATGGGCCTTGAGCGGGATGGCTATGTTACGACCGTTCGCGGCAGCGGCGTGTTTGTAAGCGATATAGGCGCATTCCCCCGAGAGGGCGGCCGTATTGACGCGGTGGTTGAGGAGTTCGTGAAAAGCTGTCTCGAAGAAGGGATGACGTACGAGGACATTCCCAAGTTCGTGTCCAAGCATGTTCGAAAGATGAAGAGGGATCATGAAGAGAAATAGCAGAGAGCACCTTGCGTCAGACGAGCGGGATTCGTATCGTCGCTCGGAAATGGAGTTCGGTGTTGCGGCCGATGCCTATCGCTCCGACCCGAGTAAAAAGGCTACCCGCAACGGGGCTGTGATGATTACCGTTGTGCTTGCGCTGGCTGCGTTTCTCGGGATACTTGCGCTATGGTATGTGGTATCGGGGGCTTTGAGCATTGCTGGCATCGCCGCTGCTCTCGTTGTCGGGCTTGCCGCGCTTTCGTCCATTCACGTATGCCTCGAATGGGAGCGCGCGGTGATTATGCGCCTGGGGCGCTTCAATCGCTTGGCAGGCCCTGGCATCTTTTTCAGCATTCCGCTGGTCGAGTTCTGTACCTTGCGTGTCGATCAACGAACGACGGCCACTCCTTTCGGGGCAGAGGCGGCACTTACGAGCGACTTGGTGCCGCTTGACGTCGACGCGGTTCTGTTTTGGATGATCTGGGACCCCGAAAAGGCCTGCATGGAGGTTGAGGATTGCCGTTTCGCCGTCGCATTGACCGCACAAACGGCGCTTCGCGATGCCCTTGGGCGCGCGTCGGTTTCTAACGTTGTGATGCGACGACATCAGCTTGACCAGGAGCTGCAGGAAGCGGTGGAGGCGAAAGTTACCGACTGGGGCGTCACG
>NZ_JAVWUP010000367.1:0-1457 GCF_036667095.1 Gordonibacter sp.
GTAGCACGTTCGAGAGAAACGATACGCCCGCGATGGCGTGCGGTCGGTATGAAGCCGGTATGCGCACCGGTAAGCGCTTCGGCGCGATGGATGTGCCCATGTGGCGGCTGACCGGAGCGATGCCGATGATAGTTTTGCGGTGGGGCGGGAGCTTTTCGCTCTGAGGATCGGCGAAGGCTGGCTCGCGGGCTTCTTTGCTATACTTGCTGCAATATTTGAGTTGCTGCGCAGCCATGCGAGGTGAGGAGTAGTCACAGGTGAAGATTGACCGCATGTTCGGAATCGTCTACCTGCTCATGGGACGGGATCGTCTGACTGCGAAGCAGCTTGCCGAGCACTTCGAAGTGTCGGTGCGGACTATCCACCGCGACGTCGAATCCTTGATGCAGGCGGGTATTCCCTTATACACTAGCCGCGGCTCGGAGGGCGGTGTGTCGCTTGTGCCGGGCTTTGCCTTGGACAAGGCGGTGCTCACGGAGGAAGAGCGGTCCCAGATACTGTGGGGGCTCCAAAGCCTTCCGCAGGGCGACCGCGCTGACGGTGAAGCATTGAAAAAGCTCAGCGCCTTGTTCGACCAGCCTTTTCCCGATTGGATCGAGGTTGATTTCTCGCGATGGGGTCACGCGTGCAAGGATGACGATAGATTCGAGACTCTTCATCGCGCCCTTCTGAGCGGACGCGCGGTCCGGTTTCGGTATGCCAGCACGAAGGGCGGCGTGAGCGAGCGGGAGGCATACCCGCTCAAGCTGGTGTTCAAGTCGAAAGCCTGGTACGTGCGGGCTTACTGCCTTGCGAAAAACGATTACCGCACGTTCAGGGTGAATCGGATGAACGCCCTAGAGACGACGGAGGCAACCTTCGACCGGACGCAGTTCGATCCGCCTGCGATCGAGGAGCCGCCGGCTCCCTACCAGCTGGTCACCTTGAAGCTGGTATTCGAGCCGCGGGCGGCGTCGCGGGTGTACGACGAGTTCGACGTCGATACCATCGAGGTGTCGGACGAGGGCAGCATCCATGTGTACACCCCCTATCCCCACAACGACTTCCTCTACGATCTGTTGGCCTCGTTCGGTAATGCCGTTTGCGTGGTTGCGCCCGCAGAGGTTCGCGAGAGGCTGCAGCAAGCGCGCTAGGGCTGCGCGTGGGAGGCTGTCGTGTTGTGCGCTGAAAGTTCGAGTTCCGTAGGTGTGAGTTCCGAAGGCTCGGGTGCCGCTTGATGCGAGGCTTCAAAGGTTTGTCTCGGTGCTGCTGATGACGCTTGTTCAGGGGCTCGTCCGCACGTCCTCGCACCCTCCCGTGAAGACGACACGCATCATTCCCCGCAAAGATGACACGCTGTTGTCAGGTACGGTGCGCCACAATGGGCTCGGTTAACATTCAAGGAAGTTCGTTGTGAGGAGATAAGGATGAGATGGACCGATAAGTTTCCCCCTGGCCAGCAGCCGGGTTCGGACGAT
>NZ_JAVWUP010000368.1:0-1443 GCF_036667095.1 Gordonibacter sp.
GCCCCTCGAGCGGTTCGTTCTGCCGAGCCCCTCGGCACTCCTTGCTCGAAACCCCCTCGCGGGGCTGGAGGTTTTGCCAGTTTACGTCATATATCGTAGCGGCGCCGCAGCGCCCGTGTCAGTCTTTGAGTTTTCGGTCTCACCGCCTTTATCCCACCTAGTGCAGCGTCTGGGAAAAGCCGGAAAACCGAAACCCGGACGATACGACGCCGCAGCTAGGAGGGGTTCATGAACAAACAAGCAAAATATAAGCTTATCGGCTTTATCATGATGTTCGCCTCATCTTCATTGATGGGCGGTATCGGAGCCTTCACGCGCTTCATTGACGCACCGGGCGATTTCGTATCGTTTTGGCGCAACTTCGCTGGGCTCATAGCTTTATCACTCATCTTCTGCTTCATTGGAGGAAGCTGGAAAAAGCTCAAGCAAACGCGTTTTTCCGGCATGATGCTGCTCTCGGGTGTATTCCTCGGCCTGCTTTCGGGTTTGTACTGCCTGTCTACACAGTACACCACCTTAGCCAACGCATCATTCCTTATCTACACCGGCCCCATATACTCAACCATCCTCGCGGCTATCTTCCTCAAAGAGAAGCTCAATATTAAGGGCATACTCTGCATCATCGCCGTAGTTATCGGTATGCTGTTTATTGTGGGTATCGTCACACCGGAAGGCCTCACTCTCGACCTCGATCCGAAATACGCTTTTGGTAACGCCATTGCCTTCGCCTCGGGCGTAGCATACGGTCTTTACCTGTTCTTCTCGCGCTACCGTGAGGACTGCGATTCCAACGTCCGCTCCTGGTGGAACTTCCTGTTTGGATCGCTGGCTATCGTCGTACTGCTTATCTGGCATCACTTCTTCCTGCAGCCGCTCTCCTATACCGAGAAGATCAACGGCGTGACGCAGTTCGACGCTTCGGGCCAGATCATCACCCATGCCTGGAACATGTTCACCATGCCTGGCGCGTCTTGGGTCGTACTCATCGCCGCGGCACTCATCACCGGCTTCGGCGCGTTCTACCTATTGACGCACGCCACCAAGCGCCTGAAGGCCGGCGAGCTTGCCGCCATCTCCTACCAGGAAACCATCATGGCCTCTCTTTTGGGCCTGTTCATGTTCGGCGAGACAATGACCGCCTTCCAGATTATCGGCGGCGCGCTCATCATCGCGGGCGGCGTGGCCCAGATATTCTTCTCCACCGCAGCTGCCAGCAAAGCGGGCAACAAGATAGAGAAGGAAGCCGAGATACGTGAAAACCTCGAAGCGCACCTGGATGAAGAGGAAGTAAGAGAAGCTTTGGAAGATCGATCCCCCGCACGAGGAGGCGACCTATGAAAATCACCAAGAACCTGACCCACCTTGCCGCCACGATGGAGTTCGAGACAGCAAAGACCGAAGACGAGCTGCTGGCAGCCTTCACCAAACAGGGCATACACGGAT
>NZ_JAVWUP010000369.1:0-1409 GCF_036667095.1 Gordonibacter sp.
GGAACCTCAGGTGTAAACCTGAAAACGCTTCTGGAGCAGGTGTAAGACCAGCCCTCCGTAGGGAGGGAAGGCTACCAGCGGTGAAGGAAGAATCCCCCGCCTTTAGGCGTGGGGAGTGTCAATGCCTATGTTTGCCACGAAATGGTTTTGCGGCTAGACGTGGCAGGGTAAGCAGGGCTCTTCCAATCCTGTAAGAATATGACTGTTCGTATTCATTCCTGCATGCGTCTAGAAGAATTCCCCTGGTTTCCCTCTCTTTGTTCAGCTCTTCATCTTGTCGGGCGATTGTGGCGCTTAGTTTGCTGATCTCGTCGTGGGCTCTATTTGCCCCTTTGAGATAGTGGCTAAAAAGAGTATTCCAGAGTAGCGTGTCTAGTTCGGTAGAATCGCATGAGTTCTTTTTGCCTATAGCAAGATCTTCCAGTACTTCCGTCCAGCTATCTTCGGAATTCTGGGTCGTATAAGATAAAGAGGCTGAAGCCATCTCCATTCTTTTTTTTGTGCTAGAGAGAATGCTGCAAATTTGATCTGCGGCACCTTGAATATCGCCCTGCGCAACCCATTCTATTCCTTTGCATTTCGCAAAAGGTAAATAGGGTAAATCGTATGCAACTATAGGCAGACCATGAGCACAAGCCTCGGCTAGAACCATGCAGTATCCCTCTACCTCGGAGGTGAGCAGTAATACACCTGCATGTGAGTAGTATTTATCGACGTTTTCCTGAAAGCCCTCAAAGGAAATGTGATTAGTTAAATTAAGGCTATTTGCAAGACTTTCGAGTTCTTGTTCGTATGTTTCATAACCACTTTTACCTACAAAAGTCAGCTTCACCTCAGGGTGTGTTTTTGCTACTTTGTCAAGAATGAGAATAGCATCCTCTGGATGTTTGAAAATATCGAAGCGACCTACCCATAGTAATTCCGAGCTGTCCGCATTGATTTTGCTGTTTGTGATTTCTTGTTGGGCATAGCGTTTCGGTAAGGTATTTTTAATTTCGTAGGTGTTGGGGTTGAATTGCTTAAAAAAGCGTTTGTTGACGGCCGTTTGTCCGACTACGGCATCGCATAACGCGGCAACTTTTGGTACGAGCGCAAAGAACCGGCCATCATTCCAGGACGCAAAGGTTCCGTTGGAGACGTCTAGGAAATGGGAGAATACCCCATGAATATTTAAAACAACTTTTATGTTAAGGATGGCGCATAATATTACGTCCCAGACTAGGAAATCGCCGAACCAATCATTGTAAAGAAGAACATCGACTTTGCTTTCGCTTAAAACTGAAGCAAAAGCACTTAAGCGGCTCCCGGTTTCTTTCGTAAGAGATTCGAGCGTGATAGTCTCTAGCTTGCCGCATTTTTTGCCAGCTCCGTAGTAGGCTTCGCTGATAATGATGGAGAGGTATGAGTTT
>NZ_JAVWUP010000370.1:0-1382 GCF_036667095.1 Gordonibacter sp.
GAAAACTAGTTTGCGTGCAGTGGAGGTTGAGCGCTGAGGGTTGCCGGCCTGTCGGACTGAAAGGGTTGCCCATGTTCCTTGAGCTTCTTCTCATCTATTCTCCAGCTTTGCTGTTCGGGTTTCTCTTTTTCCGAAACTACCGCAAAGAGCCGCGGCAATTCCGCAACGCGCTGTACCTGCTCATGCTGTGCCTGTTCTTGTTCTACGGGTTGTCTATCCAGTTCCAGATGCCGTGGCTCGTTATCGTGGGACTGGCTTTTATCCCGTTCGGCACGGCGGCCTTGGTGGTGTTTTTGCTGGCGAACACGTTCGTCGTGGTAAGACGGGAGGGATTTTCGCTGTCTCATATACTGCCAGCTTTGTTTGCCCTTTTCATTGTGGCGGTATGCGTTGCCCTACCCTTGTTCGTCATGCTGCAGGCGCCGCCTTTCGTATTGGCCCTGTCGGGTCTCGTCGTGCTTGAAGGTTCCTACGTCGCCTTCACCTTCCTTGCGCTGCTGCTGTACTCATGGCTGTACCGTCGTCTGCCTAAGCGTAGCGACTACGACTACCTCGTGGTGCACGGTGCCGGACTTTCTGGGATGCAGCCCACGCCGCTGCTGACCGGTCGTTTAGACAAGGGCGTCGAGGTGTGGGAGGCTATCGGGCGCCGAGCGCTCATCATCGTATCGGGTGGACGGGGTGCTGACGAGCAGGTGTCCGAGGCGGCGGCAATGAGGACGTACCTTATCGAGAAGTATGGCGTGCCGGCAAATGCCATCATCGAAGAGGACCGATCGGCTACCACGATGGAGAACCTGCGCAACAGCAAAGCCCTTATGGACGTTCGCTCGGGAGCGGGTACCTACCGTGCTGCCGTGGTGACGAGCGACTACCACGTATTTCGTACGGCTGAGTATGCG
Organism: Gordonibacter sp.; assembly: GCF_036667095.1. Lineage (NCBI taxonomy): Bacteria > Bacillati > Actinomycetota > Coriobacteriia > Eggerthellales > Eggerthellaceae > Gordonibacter > Gordonibacter sp. Next base: position 903 of record NZ_JAVWUP010000370.1, read on the forward strand.
CACAAGATCGGCCTCGCCGCGGACGGTGTAGGAAGCAAGACGGCGCGCTATTTTTGGCCGACGGCATTCATCCGCGAGTATATCGCCGTCAGCAGCGAGCATCGTTGGCCGTTCGTCGTGCTGTTCGCACTGTGGTTGGTGCCGACTGCCCTTATCCTCTTTGCACGTTAGAAAGTTTGCACCCCTTCTCCTTCCCGTTTTCCTGGTGGACGCCAAGTACCTCGTTTCGTGCGAGGGGAAGTTACGGCCTTTCGTGCGATGGCGTACGTGGCACGCAGCCTATAGTGCCCCGTGTTGGAAGGCGGATAACCGCCGCTATGAACACACGGAGAGGAGCTCTCATGGGGAGGAATTTCACCAGAAAGCAAATTGTGGCAGGCGCTGCGGTGTTGGGCGGCACGCTGGCAGAATAAACCTATGCTGACACGATGCAGGGCAGCGGCTGGTCGTGCGGTTCGCAGGGCACGGCATCCACTCGCT
>NZ_JAVWUP010000371.1:0-1375 GCF_036667095.1 Gordonibacter sp.
CGACGAGGAGGGCTACGATTTCTGTGGTTCCCGCCTGTAGGGAGAGACGGAATCTTTTGCGCACGTCGGCGATGATGAAAGACTCCTCTAAAGGGGCGCGTCTCGGTGCGTCAGGTATGCGTCTCTTCGGTTTCGTTCGCCAGTCGTGGCGGTTTGCGATGGCGGGCGAAGGCGAAGAAGATGGCGGCGGATACCAGAGGCAGCACAGCAAAGCAAAGATACATATCAGCGTAGCCCAGTACGGCAACGATCAGGCCCGACACAGCCGATCCGACACCGATGCCGCTGTCGAATCCGATGAGGAACGTGGCGTTCGCTGCGCCGCGGTGCTGCGGCTCGACATTGGCTACCGCCATGGTCTGCAACGTGGAATGGCATGCGGCGAAACCGGCGCCGTACAAGAATGCGGTCAACACGAACAGGGTGAGCGAATCGGCTTTTGACAGCAGCACTAAGGCAGCGATCATCAGCAGAAGGCCCGGAACCAGTACGAGGGCGTATCCCCGATGGTCGACCATCTTTCCCAGCAGCGGCCGCGACAGGGCTACGGCTATCGCGTAGGCGGTAAAAAACGGCGCGATATTGTTGACGCCTTGTGCCGAAGCATGGATGGCCAAGAAAGTGACCAGTGCGCCATAGCAGGCCGTCAGGAAGAATACGATGACCGAAGGCAGAACCGAGGATCGTTCTATAAGGTTCCTCATGCTGAACGTCGGGTGGCGCTCGATGGGGCGGTAGTGCAGGAAGCTGGCGAATGCGAATGCCAGTACCAAGGTACCCACGGCCAGGATTATGACCGGCGTGATGCCCTGCCAGTCGAACAGCTCGAGCGCCAACCCCGGTGCAATGGCCAGCGCTAGGCTTGCCGACAGCGCAAACAGCCCCATTCCTTCGCCGAAACGCTTCGGCGGGATGATGTCGGTGGCCACGGTTTGGCTGGAGGTGCTGGTAATGCCCCAGGCCAGGCCATGGACGAACCGCAATGCCAAAATGGCCCCCACCATAGGTATGAACTCGAAGCATATCGAGGCCAGCCCCATGAACACGATGCCGGACAAGAAGATGCCCTTGCGTCCGAACCGGTCGAGGATCATCCCGCAAAAGGGCCGGATAAGCAGTGCCGACACCGTCGTGACGGCGGTGACCAGGCCCAGTACGGCATCTGGTGCACCGAGCGATTGCATATATACCGGCAGCACAAAAGGAAACGCCTGCCAGCTGCTGAAAATAAGGAGGTTGACCACGGTAATAAGAACGAAGTCCTTCGTCCACAGCGTACCCTTGGGCTTTTTCGCCCCCATGTGCGCCTCGCTCCCAACTCGCGTGTCGCTCCCGATGAACCCTAGCGATTCAGTATAGCGTAGCGAAGAGCAAG
>NZ_JAVWUP010000372.1:0-1359 GCF_036667095.1 Gordonibacter sp.
GCCAACACCTCGGCTGTCTTGAGGGCCGTGTGGGGCTGCTCATCGAAATGCAGGAACACTCGCTCGGCAAACGGTGACGCCTTGAGCCGCTGTACAAACGCCGCACGCTCACTGGCGCGGGCACAGTAATGCAGGTCGAAGTCGGCACCTGCATGGGCCAGGCGCTCGGCCATGCACAGGATCGGGGTGATGCCGATGCCACCGGCGAACAGCAGGCTGCGTCGTGCTTCATGGGTCAGGGGGAATAGATTGCGTGGTTCGCTGATCGTCAGGTGGGCGCCCTCGTGTACCTGCTCGTGCAAGCTGCGCGAGCCGCCGCGAGAAGCCGGGTTGTTGAGTACGCCGATCAGATAGCGATGACGCTCCTCGGGGTGATTGCACAGCGAATACTGGCGCACCAGCCCGTCCGCCAGATGCACGTCTATGTGCGCGCCGGCACTGACGGCGCTCTTGCCCTCGGCATGATGAACGCTGTTGTCGAGAACGGATGGGTGGATACCGAGTTCATCACTAAGCACTCAGTGGCTCCGTTCCTTGTCAAGCCCGACACCCATAAGTTCCTCCGTCTTTCAGACCTCGGGCGCGCTGAAGCAAAAAGCGATGCCGACAAGATCGTGGTCATGGGTAAAGATGGAACCGTTGACATCCCCGAAAATATCCCCGACCCCGTTATCGAAGGCACTTTCGATGTTGAGGGGCAAAGCGTTATAACAGCCTATACCTTGCTGCTTGAGCGTAGAGCGGAGTGGCCAGTTGAGCGCGCTGCTGGAATCACCGGCATCTCGGCGGCCGATATCGTCGAGCTTACTCGCACCATGTGCGTTGACTCTCCCACTACAATCTATACCGTTTTCGGTGCCGACCATTACTACAATGGGCATTGGAACTATACGTGCATGACGGCTCTCGCCATTTTGACCGGCAACTTAGGAAAGCCAGGCGCTGGTTTCTGCGGCAGCGCTTCTGCGGGAACCCTGTACCAAAACCTCAAGGAAGTATCCAATGTGCCGTGCCCCATCGAAAAGACACAAAGCCTTCCCGCTTACAGCATGGCCGAAACCATTCTGACCGGTACTCACAATGGAAAACCGTTTGACCTGCGCGGGTTGTTCGTCAATTTCGGAGATCCTGTTGCCAATATCGCAAGTAGGGATAAAACGATAGAAGCTGTGAAAGCGTTGGATTTCCTGGTTGTTTCAGACATCATGTTCTCGGAGACTGCCGCCTATGCCGATATTTTGCTTCCAGCTTGCTATTGGTTCGAATGCGAAGATATGATGTCCCAGCTTTCGTCCCATCCTTACCTGGTTTATTCAGCAGCCGCCCTCGATCCTTTGGGTGAATCAAAGTCCGATTTCG
>NZ_JAVWUP010000373.1:0-1335 GCF_036667095.1 Gordonibacter sp.
AACGCCATGATAGGCAGCAAGATGGCATTGGCCGCCTGCGCCACCAAGATAAGCTCCGTCGGGCTTTTCCCCAGCACGATAGCCATGATGCAGCCAGCCACGAGTACGATAATCCAAATCACCTTGAACGGCAGGTCCTTTAGCGTCTTCTTCCAACCCAACACGCCATTCACCGCATAGGCGGCCGACAACGATGCCGTGATAGCGCTGGAGAAACCTGCGGCCAGAAGGCCCAAGCCGATCATCCACGTAGCCCACGAGCCCATGAGCGGTTCAAGGGCAATGGCCATATCCTTGCCGTTCGTCACAGCAGCACCCGTGCCGAAAATGTTGGCGGCAGCGCACACGAGGATGGCCATAGAAATGATGCCGCCCAAACCGATGGAGAGCACCGTGTCGAAACGGGCATCGGACACCTGCGCCGGATCCTTGAAGCGCTCAGAGGCACCGGAGGCATGCAGGAACAGATTGTACGGCACGATAGTGGTACCGATGAGGCCCACAGCCGTGAGGATGCCCTTCGACCCCTCTTCAGGCAGCGTGGGTACAAACAGACCCACAGCAACAGCACCCCAATCGGGGCTCGACGCGAACGCCGTTACCAGAAACACCACGCCCATGAACACGACGATGCCCGTCAGTACGATCTCGACCACCTTGTACGAGCCAATCCACAAGGCTGCGAAGGCCAGAATTCCCAACACCACGACGATGGGAATCATGGAAGCATCAGGGAAGACCGCCTGGATGCCCAGGATGCCGCCCGTGATATTACCGGTCTCGTAGGCCACGTTGCCCACGAAGATGGCGATGATAACAATTACGATTGCAATCCACTTAAGCGTCTTGTTGGGAATACGATCGCGAATGTTTTCACCCAGGCCCTTGCCTGAAACGATGCCCACGCGCGCCGCCATCTCCTGAAAGATAATAGTGGCCACCGTGGCGAACAGTAGCGCCCACAACATGGTGTAGCCGTAGCTTGCGCCGGAAACTGTGCAGGTAGTAACCGTACCCGGTCCGATAAAGCCAGCTGCCACCAGCGCGCCAGGTCCGATATTCTTGAACTTCTGAACGATAGGGTTGCTCATGCCCTCTCCTTTCTCTTTTTATCGAGGAGAAGCTGCCTTTTCGGCACGCTCTCCCACAATCCCCCTTGTCCCTTTACCGCCAAGCACCGAGCGCCTCAAACAACGGTGGCCCACCCCATGGCAAACCGGACAGATTTAGTTACTTTAGCAGAATAAAGCTCTGACGTATACGTTCGTACCCACGAAAAGAAGGTCGGTTCGGCTGCGCGCGGCGATCAACCCAAGGATGCCGCCAGCTCCCCGC
>NZ_JAVWUP010000374.1:0-1334 GCF_036667095.1 Gordonibacter sp.
CAGCGCAACGTGCAAGGCACCAAAGCCGAGGCACGCAAGGAGCGCGACCGCATACGCCGGGAGCATGAGAGCGGGTTGGACGTAGACGCTAGCAAGGTCGCGTTCTCCGAGTTCGTGGAGGTGTGGCATCAGGCGAAGCTCACGGCGGGAACCGTTGCCCCGGACACGGCGGAGCGCAACCGCCGGTTAGTGATGGCCGCCGCCCCGTATATCGGGAAAATGCCGCTTCGTGAGATAGACGCTAGGACGATAGAGACGCTTTATGCCACCATACGAAAAGACAAGCTAGCAGCGGGTGGCTCGTTCGGTGGAACGACCATGCGAAAGCTGCACGTCATGCTGAAACAGCTCTTCAAGAAAGCTGTAGATTACGACATGATCTTGCGGAACCCATGCGACAGGGTGCTTGCCCCAAAAGAGGACGAGCCGGAGCGCAAAGCCCTGACGGTAAAGGAATGTTCGCGGCTGCTCGCATGCGTGGACAGGGCAGAGGCTGAGTGCTACGACGAACTGGCGGCCAAAGAATCACGGCAGATGGAACGCGGGAAGGCTTTCGGGCGCTCGTCGTTGCAAATGCTTACGCCGACGTGCTGCGTCGTGGCCGTGCGCATCGCCGTCGCCACAGGCATGCGACGAGGCGAGGTGTTCGGGCTTACGTGGGGAAGCGTTGCCCTGAACCAGCGGTGTATCGCCGTTAGTCAATCGCTCACAGTACGTGGCGAGGTGAAGAAGCCCAAAAGCAGGGCCGGGCTGCGCACGGTCAACATCGATGATGACACGGCATCGCATCTGGAGCATTGGAAGGCACGCCAGGCGGTCGAACTGTCCAAGATCGGTGTCAGGCAAGATAATACCACGCCGGTATGCTGTGCGAACACTGGTGGGTATATGAACCTCGATCATTTCGAGCGATGGTGGAGGCCGTGGAGGGCAGCCAATGGCTTCGAGGGCTTGAAGTTCCACGAGCTGCGTCATACTCAGGCAACCCAGCTTTTGGCTAACGGGGTGGATGTTAAGACGGTGCAGACGCGCATGGGCCACGCTAACGCGTCGATCACGCTGAACTGGTACTCGCATGCGGTTCCGGAGAACGACCGGAAAGCCGCCGACATGCTGGGCCGGTTGCTTGCCGACAGGCCAAGCGAGGAGCCGCGTATCATCGAGGTAAAAACGGCCTGATCGTTCCAGTTGTCCCCTGATTGTCCCCTGGGGGCTTGCGCGGAGGTCGAAACGAGAACAGGCCACCGGCGAAAAACAACCGATGGCCTGCTGATATTCGTGGTGGGCGATGAGGGATTTGAACCCCCGGCCTTGTCCTTGTAAGGGACCTGCGC
>NZ_JAVWUP010000375.1:0-1318 GCF_036667095.1 Gordonibacter sp.
GGCCGTGGCGGCCCGCGTTGCATGAGCATGCCGCTGGTGCGCGAGGACTAGGCACTCGGCTGGCGCAATCCTGTCTTTCCAGTTTGGAGGGGAGTCCGCACATGCGGGGGCCCCTCCCGGGCTGAAAAGGGGCGGGCGGTTTAAACTTGGCGACGCCCGTCGATAGCAATGAAGTATCTGTTAAAACTTGGCAAAGCAAATCGAAAGGAATCAATTATGCCCACGAGCTTGAGCGGACGCAATTTCCTGAGGCTTCTCGACTTCAGCGTTGAGGAGATCGAGTACCTCCTGAAGCTGTCCCGCGAGTTTAAGAACCTGAAACTGACGGGTACCCCCCATCGTTATCTTGAGGGCAAGAACATTGTCCTTCTGTTCCAGAAGACCTCGACCCGTACGCGTTGTGCGTTCGAGGTTGGCGCCATGGACCTGGGCATGGGCGTAACCTACCTTGATCCGGGCAGCTCCCAGATGGGCAAGAAGGAGTCCATCGAGGATACCGCTCGCGTGCTCGGCCGCTTCTACGACGGCATCGAGTTCCGTGGTTATGCTCAGGAAGACGTCGAGGATCTGGGCGCTAACGCCGGCGTTCCGGTATGGAACGGCCTGACCACCGAATGGCATCCCACGCAGATGCTCGCTGACATCCTGACGGTGCAGGAGCAGTTCAACTACGACATCAAGGGCAAGACCCTGGTGTTCATGGGCGATGCTGCCAACAACGTGGCTCGTTCGCTCATGGTGGTGTGCTCGAAGCTGGGCCTGAACTTCGTGGCTTGCGGCCCGAAGGAGAACATGCCCGACGCCGAGCTGGTCAAGACCTGCGAAGAAATCGCTGCAGGCAACGGCTGCACCATCAAGCTGACCGAGGATGTCAAGGAGGCCTGCACGGGCGCTCACGTCATCTACACCGACGTGTGGGTGTCCATGGGCGAGCCCGACGAGGTGTGGGCGCAGCGCATCAAGGACCTCGAGGCCTACCGTGTGACGTCCGAGCTTATGGCGATGGCAGATCCTTCCGCCATCTTCCTGCACTGCCTGCCGGCGTTCCATGACACCAACACCACCACCGGTGCTGATATCGCCGAGCGTTTCGGTGTCACCGAGATGGAGGTCGAGGACGTGGTCTTCGAGTCCAAGCAGTCCAAGGTGTTCGACGAGGCCGAGAACCGCATGCATACCATCAAGGCCGTCATGTACGCCACGCTTTCCTAAGCACGGCGAGGAAAGAGAGAGGAGTACGTTATGGCTTATCAAAAAGGTGAAGGCAAGTCCGTCGTCATAGCCCTCGGCGGCAACGCCCTGGGCGACACGCCCCAGG
>NZ_JAVWUP010000376.1:0-626 GCF_036667095.1 Gordonibacter sp.
AGCGTGCGGGCGCGCTGTACTACGACCGCGGGTGGCAGGCCACCGAGGCCGGTAAAGACGTGGCGACCGACGCAAGCCGCTCGGCTTTGGTGTAAGGAAGGATGGTACGGTATGCAAGTTGAGAATATGATCGAGCCGATGTTGTGGGAAGACGTGTGTGGCGTTCTGGAAAGCCGTTCCGAGTTCTATCTGATGCTGGCCGGGCTTTATTTCAAGCCGCTCACCCAGGCTCAGATCGACGGCATGGCCGAAGAGGACTACGCGGGCTATGTCGTCGGGGAGAGCCTGCTCGACGAGGGGTTCGACGATATCCGCCGCGCTTTGCGCAAGCGCCATACGGGCACCCGTTCCATCCTGGCCACCGAGTGGACCAGTACGTTCGGCGGCGCCGAGGCATACAAGGGACGCTACTGCGTGCCGAACGCCTCAGTCTTCCTGGACGAGTCGGGCTTGACCTACGGCAGGCCCCGCACCGAGGTGAGTAGAATCTACGGGGAGCAGTGCTTGCGCCTTGCCGACAACAGCGGCATGCCGGAGAGCCATATATCCTTCGAACTTGAGTTCCTGTCGATTCTCTCAGGTGAGATATCCCGGCACTTGCGAGCGGGGGAGTTCGATCGGGCCCT
>NZ_JAVWUP010000376.1:636-1296 GCF_036667095.1 Gordonibacter sp.
AAGATTGACCTTTCTCAGCAGTTCATCGAAGAGCGCATCCTAACCTGGTTCCCGCAGTTCATGGAGCTTGCCATGGTGATGCTTAAGATCAGGTTCTACAAAGGGGTTCTCAAGATCACCAAGGGATACCTCGAGCTCGATCTGCAAACTTTGGAGGATGTCAAAGCCGAAGTGCAGGGAAAATGAACGGCCCGGTGATTTCGCGCCGCTCGCTTATCGCGGGCGGCGCGGGCGCTGCAGTCCTTTTGAGCTTGGGCGGCCTAACGCGGTACGCGTGGGCGACGGACAAAGAGCTTCTCCGTCCTCCGGGAGGACAGGAGGAAGACCGTCTGCTGAGCGCCTGCATCCGCTGCGACCGGTGCCGCCAGGTGTGCCCGATGCATGCCATCGAAAGTTCGAGCATAGAAGATGGGTTGTTGAACACCCGTACTCCTCGGCTGAATTTTCGCAACCATGCTTTGCAGCGCACGCTTGGGACGACGGAATACCATGAGGTTGATGGCGGATACTGCAATTTCTGCGACCCCGAGCAAACGGGCGGGCAGACCAAACGGTGCATCGCGAACTGCCCGACCGGCGCCCTGCAAGCCTTCGATGAAACCAAGGAGCGCATAGGAGAAGCCGTTATTGACCCCGTGTACTGCATCAATTATCCGCAAC
>NZ_JAVWUP010000377.1:0-1239 GCF_036667095.1 Gordonibacter sp.
CATGCACTGCCACGCGTGACTGCCAACCCATCCTCTTCGTAGCGGAAGGGCTGCTTGTGTTCGACGAGCACAACCTCCTTCCTCGACAACTCGGTTAAGACGGTTCCGTGTCTCTCTGTCATATTAACCTGCCTTTCCCATTCCTCATCTGTCTCTATCCAAAACGAGATGCCGACTCACTCCAATCGAGTATCGTCGCAATCTCGATTATGGCCTCTGGCTCTCTGTCGTCCTCTAACTTTCGGCTCGACTCTCCGGGCGATGCCGGAGCGGAAGGCCGCAAAACCATGCCACATACAGGGCATGTACCGATGTCAACCTCATCCAAGACGCACCCGCACGCTTTACAGGGGCGCGTTGCCGTCGCCGGCCGAACAGCAGCGGATTTTCCGCACTTGTCGCACCCCTGCATCCGCAGCACATCCGGCCCTCTCCTTCCCTACACCGCGTACAGCATGCCGATGTTTGTCAGGATGCCGGTAATGAACGGAATCCACAAAGCCATGACCGCACAGAGCACGAATACGGGGACGATTCCCGCCTTGAACATATCCTTGAGCTCGTAAGTGTCTTCGCTATAGGTGATCGCGATAGTCGGATTTATCGGAAGCAAGTAGTTGCCCCCGATGATGGCCGACATCATCACGGCAGCCGAGATCGGGTTCAGGCCGGCAGCAGTACAGATGGTGACCAAGGGAAGAAAGAACACCGGGACGAACCCGGGACCGATCGGCATGACGGTATGCAAAAGGTACAGCACTATGCCGAGAACGAGCAGAGCTACTACGATGTTCATGTCGGCAAAGCCCATCGAAAGTACGACACCGCCTATGAACTGCGATCCCCCCGTGCTCCCAAGCAGACTACCCATAGAGATCATGGCGCCAACCATGATGACGACGTTCCACGGAGTGCCTTTTTGGTATTCATCGAATGTGAGCAGATTGAAGCCAGGTGCAAGCATGAGGCCCATGGCAAGGACGGATACGACCGTCATATTGAGCAAGGGGAGCCACGTACCCAAGATCCAGAGAATCGGCACGCCAAGAATGATGAAAAGAGTCTTCTTCTCTTCTGCGAGAAAGGCCCCGTACGACCTCACCGATTCGTAGAGCTGCGTGATCTTCTCCTGGCTCAGGGATTCCGGCTTGAAGACGAACGTGACAGACAGCCACAACACCAGTATCATAACGGCTGCGATAGGCACGCCTATGATCATCCATCCTAGAAACGATATCT
>NZ_JAVWUP010000378.1:0-1221 GCF_036667095.1 Gordonibacter sp.
TTATAAACTGATCTGGGCTACCGATCAAGAGTGTATTTATACATCCGGAACGCACACAAGTTGCGCACAAGTACAGGTACAAGTAGCGGTCAAGTAGCGTGCCCTCGGGGCCCTGCGGGAACACTACAGGTAAGCGCGCTCGAACTCGCTTGCCGGCATGGGCTTGCCGTAGAGATAGCCCTGCCCTAGCTTGCATTCGAGGTCGCGCAGTATCGCCTCCTGCTCGTGCGTCTCCACACCCTCGGCGACGACCTCGATGACAAGGTCTTGGCACATACGTATGAGGTTCTTGAGGATAGCCTGGTAGTTTGTTCGGCTGCCCAAAGCGCCCACGAGGCTCTTGTCTAGTTTGAGCACACCGAAGTCGACGTCGGCTAGCATGGACAAAGTTCGTATACTTCGTGCCAAAGTCGTCAAGCGAGATAGCGTAGCCGACATCGTAGAGGTCGCGTGCCGTCTGGCACAGGATGTTCTTGCCGATATCCGCGACGCTTTCGGTGATCTCTATCTCAAGGTGCTCTTTGGCAACGTCGTAGCGGGAAACGATGGACTCCACCGATGACACGATGTCGCGCTCGAGCAGTGTGAGGCGCGAGAAGTTCAGCGAAACCACCGGCAAGAACAGCCCCGCGCGCTTCCAGCATTCCAGCTGACGACATACCTCTTCCAAAACAAAAGGTCGATATAGCGGATGAGGTTGTTGCGTTCAAGCAGGTCGATAAACTGGTTGGGCAGCACGATCCCCGTCGCCGCGAAGGCGCGCTGCACCGGTCAGCGGATCGCATTCGAACAGGTCGATAGCCGGCTGCCGTGCAGTGCATGCGTACGACATTAAACCCTCCGGGTCCCCTTCGAGTGCTCTCACAGCACGGTGGTAATCATTTTTCTATTTGTAAGTTCTTTAGTTGCCTTTATCAAGCGCGCTCCCCTCGCAAGAGCAAAGTTTTTTTCGGGAGCGCAATGCAGGGAAGCGTCCTGCCTTTTCGCATCCCCACATCGTCTCGCACTGACCGCCTTCCCCCAAGGAAAAAACCTCCTGGCCCTTTTCGGGCCATCGGCAAAACCAAGCAATTGGCCCCTTAGGTACCTTACGACTCACAGGCTCTAAGCACATGATGCTCCCGTTGCTTTTTTTCAAACCAAGGAGGGAACCGAAATGGGTATCGAAAACGAGGTTTCACGCAGGAATTTCTTGAAGACCGCCGCACTCGCAGGTGCAGG
>NZ_JAVWUP010000379.1:0-1218 GCF_036667095.1 Gordonibacter sp.
TGGAAGACGTCGTAGGGGGCCACTTCGCACGCTGCCCGTAAAAAAGCCTCCCGCGCGAGGCGGAGATCCTGGTTCATCTGGGCCAGGGCCGCACGGCGCGTGCTATCTCCGAGAAGCTGGTGGTGTCGGAGAACACGGTGAAGTACCACATCAAGTCCATCTACCAAAAGCTCGACGTGCATGCGCGCGATGAGGTGATCGACCTAATCGAGCACGCCGAATAGTAACGTGGCGGGTTGGGCGCTTCAACCGGGTTTTGGGTTATCATGAGTGCGTCACCGTCGTGAGAAAGTTGCCTTGATGAACGATCGCCGAACGGCCCGCCGCGTTGTTTCTTTTACTTTCGCTTTCGTTGTGCTGGTGGTTCTCTGCTGCCCGATTGCAACAGCTTTTGCCGAACCGACCGCTGCCGAAACGACGGCTAATTCCCGTGCGGGGGATCGCTACGAGGTTAACGATTCTTTTAAGGATGCCACGGCCATCAGTTTCCCCACGCGCTTTGACGCGACACTTCACCATGCGGCGGATGTGGATGTGTACTCGTTTACCCTCGATAATGCCACGTCGCTTGCTTGTACGCTTACGGCACCGAACTCAAGTGACTATCGGATGCGTCTGTGCGATAGCGAGGGAGGGCAACTGCAAGAGTCGGCGGGAGGGACGGGTTCGCAAAGTATTCGTAAAGAAGTGCCTAGTGGCACCTATTTTGCGGTGATCGAGAGCGCCGATGGCAGCTTCGAGGGGGCTGCAGCTTACACACTGAGTTTACAACGTCTCATGAGCCCTGGGGCAGTGGCGTCGCTTGATTTATCCGAGATGAACATGCTCACGGCGCTTTCTGACCACGACTCGGGTTTTGCGTGGGATCTGGGTGCCAATGGTGGTGGAAACTTTCTTATGTCTCAGGCATATTTTTCGCGCTGGGCAGGGCCGGTCGCTGAAGAGATCGATCCTTATCGCGAGGAGAAGCCCTTTGAGTACACCAATGTTTCTGCTTCGGCACCCTACTATGTGCAAAATGCTCTCTATCTTCCCATTGATACGCGGGAGAACTATATCGACAATCTCAAGAGTGCGGTGTTTTGCTATGGAGCCGCCGATATTTTTGTAGAATCTGCCCTGCTGTATTGGACGCCTGGCGACAAAAACCTGTTCGTTGACAAAAATGATTACGACTACCCGGCGATTAAGGAGGGAACCCTCTTCGATGGAGGGCAT
>NZ_JAVWUP010000380.1:0-1181 GCF_036667095.1 Gordonibacter sp.
ACACGCGGGCAAGTGAAAGCGCCAGCTAACACCCACAAACATCCGGCGAAAAATTCTTGCGGCTCTCTTTATGACGGGCACATAAGGCGGGAATCAATCCTATCTACTAGCAATAGCCCGCCGCGTCTTTGCGTCGAGCGCATGAGGTTGGCGTACCGAACTCACGGTGCCAACCTGCTACAATATCCAAACCGAACAGGAGGTGGAAAACGTGAAATCGAGCGATGTGGTGCGTGCGCTGGCACCCGACGACAAAGCGGGCGACGACGAGCCGCTCGCATCCTTACTGTTCCCGTTGCGGTTTTTGGGCATGGGCCTGCTCATCGCCTGGCTCTGCTGCACCCATGTCGTCTCCATCTTTCCTGGCCCAGGATTCGACCCCGCCGCGCGTGAAGCCTTCGACACGGGCATGCGCTTCGGCGACATCGGCACGTTCGTCATTCTGGCGATCTGCTCGACGCGCATCGGGCGGCTCAGTCGCCTAAAAGGTTTCAACATCACCTGCACTGCGATCACCTCGCTCGGGACGATCGCGATCGGATTGTTCCTCATACCGGGAGGGGCATCGATCCCCCTCGTGTTCGCCGTCGCCATACCCACCGCTGTAGGTGGGGCTGTACTGTTCTGTCTCTGGGCCGAGGCGTACAGCCAGATGGGCATGACACAGACCGTCATGTACGGCGGTGCCTCCTGCATCGTAGCGGCCGCAGCCGCGTTCCTCATTTCTACCATACAGGCACCTTACGCCGTGGCCGCCACCTCCCTGCTACCGCTGCTCTCACTCAGCTGCGCGCTTCTGAGCTTTCGCCTGTTGCCGCGCGAGAGGCCGCAAACCACGGGAACGCGCTACCCCTTGCCCTGGAAGCTTCTGGGCATGATGGCCATTGCAGGACTCGTTTCAGGCTTGGGAGGATCGCTGCTCCCCAACCCCGATGGCCTCGGAGCCATCCATCGCGTTGCCGCGACGGGCCTCGCCGGTGCGGCTATCATCGTCATGGCGCTCTCGCGCCAAGACCGTATCGACGTGCGCTTCTTAGCGAAAGTCGGGTTTCCCCTCTCGGTGGTCGCGTTGGCCCTCATACCGCTCGCAGGACCGAATTGGGGCTACGCCGTATCGTTTCTCATAAAGCTCGCTTACGTGTGGTTCACGTTCTTCGTGCTGCTTATGTTCGCCAACATCG
>NZ_JAVWUP010000381.1:0-1171 GCF_036667095.1 Gordonibacter sp.
CTGCCTGAGCATCGAGCGCAGGTTCTCGTCCGTGTAGTTTTCGTTGCAGACCCCGTCGAGACGCTCGGTTGCTGCCTTGTGCGGGTCGATACCCACATCTGCAAAAATGGCCCGCACGTCCTCGGCCACGTTTCCGTCGAGTACTCCCTGCGCCAGTTCCGTGGTAGGATTGAAGCAGAACATCGACATCAGTTGGAAGAAGTCGGCACATCCGAGAGCGTAGGCTAGCTCGGCGCTCGTCGTCTTGCTGATCGGGGAGTCGTTGCTCATGGTAGGAGTGCTCCTTTGCTGTCGTGAAAAAACGGCAGGAAGACCAAGGGAGAGGTTGCGGTCTTCCTGCTGGCGAAGCCTTTCGCTGGATTAGATCCCTTTTCCCATTCGGGGGTGGGGCGAAAGGGCGCGTCCACTAGCGGAAAATACGGGGAAAAGAGTTATTTCCCCAGCTTGAGCTTGGAAAGACCCAGGGTTAGAAGCAGCAGCCCGATGCCGATGATGCCAACGGCCACGCCCCATTCGATCAGTCCGGGGAAGTAGGCGCCAGCCGGGGCGCCGGGGGCCGCAGCGGGGCCGGCGAAACCGATCAGCGGGTTGTGAAGCTGGGCTTGCAGCATGTTGTACTTCACCAGGAACACTGCCACGAAGGCCAGCGCCGCACCCGCAACGCGCAGCGTACTCGCCCTTTGCAGCAGCAGGGCGATGCCGCCTGCAAAGCATGCCATCTCAACCCAGAAATAGGGCGCCCCCGGACCGCTTACCAGCCATGCGGCAACGGCCGCCTCCTCGCCGATGGCGATATAGAGGCCGCTGAACACCTCGGCCAGCACGAACACCAGTTCGGCCGTGAGGAACAGGGCGATCACGCGCGAGAACCCGCGAGACACCTGCTCGTTCAAGGGAAGGTAGCCGCTGCGGTCGAGCACAGCGTATACGATGGTGAGCAGCGAGCCGCCAGCCACCACCGCGGCCGCAAAGAACGACAGCACCAGGCCGGGGTTGTTCCACGTGGGGCGGGCGACCTGCAGGGCGAATGCCAGGGCGGTCACCGTCACCAGCAAGGCGGCCACGAACACGGCGATTGCCAGCGGGCGCACTGATTCCTCGGTCTTCTCGCCCTTGGCAACCTTTACCAGCATCAGCGTGAACACGATGCCCAGCACCACATAGGCAATGA
>NZ_JAVWUP010000382.1:0-1166 GCF_036667095.1 Gordonibacter sp.
GGACCAACCTGCCCTTCATCGTCAACGAGGATACGCAGCTGCCGTACCGCGCCACCGACATCTGGCCGGACTTCAAGCAGAGCACGCCCGCCGATACCCCGGCGTACGTATGCTACGACAACGTCGCCGGTAAGCTGGTGCCGTTCGAGTACCAGGACGAAAGCATCGACCCGGAGCTCTTCTGGAGCGGCTCCATCGACGACTTGGGCGGGGTGTCGGCCCGCAGCGCCGGACAGATTTACAAGGAAGCAGCCTCGGAGTGGACGCTTGAGAAAACTGAGGAAGTCACGTGGGTTCCGGCGGCGGTCAACGAAAAGGCCATCCTGCTGTATACCGCCCCGCTCAAAGAGGGGAAGTGCGGCGGCATCTGCCACGGCGTTTCTTCCGACATGGAACAGATCGCCCACCAGCTCCCGGTGGGGCTGTGCGGGCTCGACGCTATCATGGGCTACGTGAACAAGCCGGGCTGCACTCTCACGCAGAACTCGGCGACCAAGGTCAACGCTGATGGCAAGGTGGCGCGTCCGACGACTATCTTCCAGTACCGCAACGTCGATATCGTGCACGATTGCGGCGTGGGATACATCGTCGGCAACTCTCCCGAGGAGAACGCCGCGCGCTTGGAGGCGTTCGCGTCCGATCCTAACGGGTTCCCCACACCTCATTCCGCAGAATTGCTCTACATCACGAACCAGTTGCGCCTCGATCGTTTGGGTATGAAGAACCACAAGGGCCTGTACCACTGGGAGCATAGCCACATCCCGTCCGTGCTTGAAGCCATCAGGACCGGTGAACCCTATAAGCCGCGCGTGTGGTTCGACATGTCTGGCAACAAGCTGGCCATGCTGGGCAACGCGAAATCGTGGTACGACGTGTTCCCGGAAATCGACTTCTGCATCTGCCAGCACCCGATGATTACCTCGTTTCAGGCTGAAGTGGCCGACCTTATCTTCCCCATCGAGGAGTGGCTTGAGGTTACGAGCCATGACGGTCGAGACATCACCACGGAGGGTGAGATCAAAAGCCCCTCACCCGACACGACCGATGCAGGCCAGCTCAACTTCAAGTTCGGCATGTTCCCGATCCTCCATCTGGGCGAGACGGTGTCCAACTTCGTTGCGCCTAAGAAGGTCACGGGCAAGGTGGCCGAGATACTGAACGCGAAG
>NZ_JAVWUP010000383.1:0-1158 GCF_036667095.1 Gordonibacter sp.
GGTGCAGTTGGCGAAAACGGGCTTTCCTTGCTGCTACCCACGCGAGCAGGTCGACGTCGATCCCTCCATCGGACAGGGCGAGTACGAGGGAACCTATGCTCCCATTTGTCAGCATATCGAGCCCGCCGAAAGCCCCCTCGAGGGCGTGGAGGGCTACGACACTGAATACCCCCTCGTGCTGACTAGCGGCCGCGTGTACTACACGCACCACGGCACCCAGCGCCAGGCTCCCTATATGCGCGAGATATGGCCGGCACCCGATCTGCGCATGCACAGCAAGACGGCCGAGCGATACGGCCTTGCGCACATGGACTGGGTGAAGGTGACCTCTCGCCGCGGTTCGACTCATGCGCGCGTGTATCTCACTGACGGCATGCATGAGAACGTGGTGTGGATGGAGCGCTTCTGGAATCCCGAATGCTTCGACTCGTCACAGGAAACCAAGAGCGGCGGGTGGCAGGAGTGCAACGTGAACATCCTGACCAAGAACACCGCGCCGTTCAACGAATGCTACGGCTCCTACACCAACCGCGGGTTCTGCGTGAAGGTGGAGAAGGCTGACAAGCCGCCGCGGGTGTGGGTGGAACCCGAAGAGTTCCAGCCGCTCATGTACACCAACAAGAACCAGTACGTCGACGCGAATCCGTTCGCGGAGACTATGGGTGACCCGTCCGCCAGCTGGACTCCGGCGGTCACGTTCGACGATGCCCATATGTTTTCCAACGAGACTTTCGCGAAGTAGGAGGGAAGTACCATGACAAGACGGACTTTGGTGATCGATCTTAACCGCTGCTCGGGCTGCGACTCGTGCACGGTGGCGTGCAAGTACGAGAACAACGTAAAACTCGGCTCTTTCTGGAACCGCGTGCTTGCTATCGGCCCTACGGGCGAGTACCCGGATATCGAGATGTACTGGATGCCGATGCAATGCCAGCAGTGCGAGAACTCCCCCTGCGTCGGCGTGTGTCCCACGGGCGCATCGTATCGCGATCCGAACAACAACGTGGTCATGATCAACAAGGAGAAGTGTATAGGCTGCCAGTACTGCATGTATGCCTGTCCCTTCGGCGTACGTCAGTTCAACGAGGATGAAGGCGTCGTGGAGAAGTGCACGCTGTGCAACCACCTCACGGCCAAGTCCGACGGCGTGGAGAACAT
>NZ_JAVWUP010000384.1:0-298 GCF_036667095.1 Gordonibacter sp.
GACTTTGGCTTCGATGCGGATCTCGCCGGCCGGGCTCTTCACGGATACCGTGTCTCCCTGCACGATATTGCGGGTTTCGGCATCGAGCGGGTTGATCCACAGCTGCTGTCGCGCTACCTGCTCAAGCTCGGGGATGAATCCGAACGAGGAGTGCGTGCGGCTCTTATGATGGAAGCCTGCGCAGTACAACGGGTACTCTTCGCTCACCGTGCCGTAGCCTTGGAAGCCGGGTGTAAACACGGGGATGGGGTTGATCGTGTCGCCTTCTTCGAGTCCCCAGGTATTGGCGATCTCGGCC
>NZ_JAVWUP010000384.1:335-1145 GCF_036667095.1 Gordonibacter sp.
GAGGGCGTGTCCAAAGGGTTCTTGACCGGGTCGGTACGAAAGTCTTCGAGGCCGATGGCGGGTTCGACAGGGCGCTTGTAGATGCCCTGTTCTTTGATCTCGCTCCACGAGGGCATTTTGCCGTCGGCTTGGGCGCCCTGCTCGTAGAGGTACTGCACCCATTCGTCGTGCGTGCGGCCTTCGGTGAAGGCGTCCTTCTTGCCGAACTTGTCGGCGATGTCTGCACAGACGTCGTAGCTGGAGCGGCACTCTCCCGGAGCCTCCTGGGCCGGTCCGCCCACCACGACGGCCGTGTAGTATTCCGAGTAGCCCTGGGTCTGCATGTTCAGCTGCTCGGAGCGCATGGCGTCGGGCAGCAGGATATCGGCGTATTTGGCCGAGTCGGTCATGACCGTGTCCCATACCACGATGAACTCGCATTTGCTCTCGTCTGCGAGCAGGTCGTGGGTCATATTGATGTCGCCGTGCTGGTTCGTCAGGCAGTTGCCTGCATAGTTCCAGATGAACTTGAAGTCGTTGTTCAGCTTGTCGGCCCCCACGATGCCGGCATTCGTGGACGTCATCTGCTTGCCGTGGTCGACGGCATTGGCCCACTGGTACACGGGGATGGCGGTTTCGATGGGGTTCTCGAACGGCAGGCCGCCTACCAGGTAGGTCGGAGGCTCCGCTTCGCGCTGTCCCGTGTTCGTGCCGGGCAGGCCGATCTTGCCGATGAGCACGGGCAGCATGCAGATGGCGCGGGCGGTATCCTCGCCGTTCGTGTGGCGCTGCGATCCCCAGCCTTGGCAGATGAAGGGCGCCTGCGCTGCG
>NZ_JAVWUP010000385.1:0-1118 GCF_036667095.1 Gordonibacter sp.
GCTCTATTTAGAAACAATCCCCACCATGGGATCAAGCGATGTGCCGCAACCTATCGCGGAAGTATTTGGCACCACCGTAAGAAAACTACCCAACCCGCGTTTTTTTGTCCTTTACGAATACTGCGAAGAAGACCAGCTGATCACCGTAGATGCCCTAATACACGAGCGCCAAGCCTACTAGCCCCGCCAACTCGCTTGAGGAAAAAACTGAAGGACTTTTCGGGTGCGCAGCCACAGAAGAAGCGCTGCGTTTCTTTGCCGGCGAAGCTTTTAACTAGGGATGGACTGCAATGCGCCACACGACACCTGCCCAAGCGCAATGCGCTCGAGCAGTTCTATCATGCGACTTCAATAAACTTGATGGTGCTGGATGCTGCTCAACTCAACAACATAGCTCATACAACCTGAAACTTTTCCGCTATGGAGATACCCACAGGATAAACCTGCGGATTTGGAGATGAAAGATTATAAAGAGAAGCCGAGCACGACCCCGTACGCACGGTTGGCATGGTTGTCGTTAACGTAGCGGAGGGGATTGCCGTTGCAGTAGCAACCCAGGAAGGACGTCGTGTCGCTAGGAGTGCACGACCGCTCCCACCAATACTCGTCGGCGCGGCGTGCTGGACGAGACTCGTTTTGCGTCTTGTCCATACCAGCAAGGATTGTGTTCTCTAGCCAGCCAGTCACCTTGCCCTTGAAGAATTCGTATTGTTTGCCTTCGTCGTTAAGCCAAGCATATCTTGGCCAGAAATCCAAAATACTATCAGCAAGCTCTTTATGAGAAGGTATCCACAGCTTGTCTTGGGTGTCGTTTACTTTTTTACTTACACCCTCAACATAAGCGCCACCTTCGTTGCTGGTTTTCTTGTAAACCGGCTTTATAGCACCGGTAAGTTTTGGGTCTGCGGTGGCCAAGGTATTCCAGATATCTCCGCTGTTCATTGAGGTGCGAAGCGCACTGCCCTCCCAGCCACCAACATTGGTATTAGTCGAATTAAATTGATAGGCGATGGGCAAGCTGTGGACGGCCATGAAGGTGAGGCCAGCTGTTTTGGTGGCGTTCCCCTGCGCATCAATCTCGACAGCGTCGTGGTTGATGCCGACGATGCGTACTTCAA
>NZ_JAVWUP010000386.1:0-1096 GCF_036667095.1 Gordonibacter sp.
GGAGGAGCGCGCTGGGGCGGGGGATATTGCTTCCGCGAGCTCGCTTTCCTACTATCGCCAAACCGGGAGAATCCCGCGCGGCATCAATATCGTTCGGCGTGGTTGACATGCAGGGACGTTCTATACGAGGGAGGCAAAGCTGATCATGACGCAAACGAACAGCGCTTCGGGCGCTCCGGAAGAAGCTGCATCCGATTTCGAGCAGGAGATGCCTGCGCGCGATGCGTCTATCGAGGCGGTTTCGGATACTTCAGTGCAAGAGCGGCTGGTGAAGAAGACCCTGGCGCGTCGGTTGACGGTTGCCGGCGTGTTCCTCGCGGCCTGCGTAGGGATCGTGTTCGGGGCGGGCTTCGGCACGCTCTCGTCGTTCGGATGGGAGTCGATCGCGGCGATCTGCCCGCTCGGCGCGCTTGAGTCGATGTTGGCAGCCAAGCTGCTCATTCCGCAAGCGTTGGCGTTCTTGCTGGTCGTGACCGTTGTCGCCGGCATTCTTGGAAAGGTGTTCTGCGCGTGGGCATGTCCCGTGCCGTCCATGCGCTCCTGCCTTGATGCTGTCGCCCGCAAGGTTCCTCGTATCAGGTCGGAGAAGGTGAAGCGGGAGGACGGTGGCGAGGCGGTGTCTCTGCACGTCGTACGACCTTCGCCGCGTCGTGATTGTGGATGCGGGGCCTGCACGGCCTGCAGCCCGAAGGAGCGGCGCGCGGTCATCGACTCTCGACATGTTGTGCTTGGAGGCACGTTACTCAGTGCGGCGGTATTCGGGTTTCCTGTCTTCTGTCTTGTCTGCCCAATCGGGTTAACGTTCGCCAGCGTCATCGCCGTAGTGCAGCTGTTCGGGCTACAGATTTTGTCGTGGGGTGTCCTGCTGTTTCCGCTCATGCTCGTGCTTGAACTGACGGTGCTGCGGAAGTGGTGCTCAAAGTTTTGCCCCTTGGGAGCTTTGGTCTCGCTACTCAGCTGGCCTAATCGCCTGTTCCGCCCAAAGGTCGATGGATCAAGGTGTTTGCGAGGTAAGGGCGTCGACTGCACCGTATGTGCCGATATCTGTCCGGAAGGCCTGGATCCGCACTTCGAAGAAGGTATGCACGATTGCTCC
>NZ_JAVWUP010000387.1:0-1088 GCF_036667095.1 Gordonibacter sp.
CTCCGTCCGCGCAGGCAACACAGGCATCCAAAATCTGCATCCCCGAACGCCGCGCTCACGGCGCACCCGTGGCCATGAGCACCACGAGGACCAGCGCGCTCGCGCCCATGAGCACGGTAGCGATCCACCCGAAAACCCGGATGCCCCACGGTCCGGTGAACTGACCCATGATCTTTTTATTCGACCCTATCCGGAAAATGAAGAACATAAGGATCGGCGCCACTACCCCATTCAAAATAGCCGCGTAGTACAAGGCCTTTATCGGATCGATGCCCAATAGGTTCAGTGCAAGCCCCACCGCAAGCGACACCACGATGACCGCATAAAACCCGGGAGCCTGCCGCACCTTGCGGCCCAAACCCTCCTTCCAGCCGAACACCTCTGCCAAGGCATACGCAGAAGCGCCCGCCATAACCGGCACAGCCAGAAGGCCCACGCCGAAGATGCCGATGGTGAACAGCGCAGAGGCGAAGTCTCCCGCCAGGGGCTTCAAGGCAGCAGCAGCCGTAGATGCCGAAGACACCTCGGTGATGCCGTGGGCACCGAGTACCGTAGCAGCCGTGATAA
This sequence comes from Gordonibacter sp., assembly GCF_036667095.1. Lineage (NCBI taxonomy): Bacteria > Bacillati > Actinomycetota > Coriobacteriia > Eggerthellales > Eggerthellaceae > Gordonibacter > Gordonibacter sp. The sequence goes on from NZ_JAVWUP010000387.1 coordinate 568, forward strand.
CGATGGCCAGAAACACGATGTTCGCGATGCCCATGCCCGCATACGTGTCCTTGCGCATCTCCCTCAGTTCGACGGCGACAGCCGCCGCACGACGCTCGCCCATCGTGTGGCGATCCTTCTTTTCCTCAAGCTCCTCCGACGACTGCCAGAAGAACAGGTACGGCGTGATTGTGGTGCCCATCGTAGCCACCATGGCGGCCACAAAGCCGGCATTGAACTCGACATGGGGAACCGCCACGCTGCGCAGCACCGAGAACCAATCGGGCTTCACGACGACCGCCGTGACGACGTAGGCCAGTAGGGCCGCAGCAAGCCATTTCAAGATGCGTGCATAGCGATGGTAGGGTACGAACGTCTCCAGCAGTGCGATGACCACGGTCACGGTCACGAGCGTGGGTGCGAACTCCACCGGCAGGAGCAGTTGGAGCGAGGCCGCCATCGCACCCAGGTCGGCTCCGATGTTCACCGTGTTCGCCACGAGCAGGGCCACCACCAAGGGAAACAGCACCTTCTTCCCGTAC
>NZ_JAVWUP010000388.1:0-1076 GCF_036667095.1 Gordonibacter sp.
TTGCGCTTGCCTACGTGCTGGCCTATGGATGCCGCGGGTTGTTCTCCCTGCTGCCCTCCGAAGCGAACCTTGCCTTGTTCTGTCTGATCCCCCTCGGTTCAATCGCGCTCATCGCCGCCCTCGCGCGCGCCATTTTCGACCAGATGTACGCCGAGGACTCGCCCGCCCAGGCAGCCGTCACCGCTCCGGGGTCGTTTCTTCCTTTCGGACACCAGGTGTTCGTGGCACTGCTCATCTTCCGCTTCATCTACGGCTACACCTTAACGTTCGGCGAGGTCGACCGCGTACCGTTGCTCGCGCTGGGGGCCTTGGTGCCGCTGGGGGCTCTCGCCCTCTACGCTTTGACACGTCGCACGGAACTTTCGCCGGACGGCCTGTTCCGCCTCTCCATCCTCTGCTCGGTGGCCGGTTTCCTCATGCTGTCCATCGCCCCTGTGCAGGGATCGATTACCAGCACGCTGCTATCGTGCGGAACCGGCTTCTTCGAGATACTGATGTACTACGTGCTTATCGCGCTGGGCTCGAAGAACACGCTGAACGCCCTGCCCATGCTGGCATGGGGCAACGCCATGGCCTCGTGGGGCACCTTGCTCGGCGCGAATTTCGGGAGGTTCACCAACGGACAAGCGGCCGACCCTGTCGTGGTATCCGCCATCTCGGCCATCATCGTATTCGGCATTGTCGCTTACGTGGTGCTAGTGCAGAAGACGTTCAGCTTCGCGAACACCATCAAAGGTGTCGTCCCGCTCGCACCGCTCGTGCCTGCGCACGCCGACGACAGCACGCCCCTATCAATCGAAGCACGCTGTGCGACCATCGGCAAAGCACAAGGCCTGACCGAGCGCGAGCAGGAGATATTCGAGTACCTAGCACGCGGACGCAATGTGCGCTTCATCCAGGAAGCGCTCGTCGTGTCGTACAACACCGTAAAAACCCACGTCAGCCACGTATATGCCAAGCTCGGCGTGCATTCGCACCAAGAGCTCATCGACTTGGTAGAGCATCAAAAGTAGCGCGTCGCCTATTCGCCGTCAGCCTCGAGCGCCTCGGCCGCCTCGTCGATGCAGTGCAGCGCA
>NZ_JAVWUP010000389.1:0-1049 GCF_036667095.1 Gordonibacter sp.
GTCTCATCGCCTTGTGCTGCGGTTTTGCCGTGGGAAAGTCCGCCCTACCGCTCTGCCGCCCTACCGCTCTGTCGCATCCTCTTCCTTGAGTGTCTGTTCGACCTTGAAAATCCGCTCCAGGGATTGTCGTCGGCCATGCGGGCGAGCGTGTCGGCCATGCGGATGTCGCCAGGCGCCACCTGATCCAGCTCGTCCCAGGGCTATCGGCATGGCCACCGGCGCCCCTTCTCGTGCGCGCAAAGAGCGGGGGACGACGCTTGTGGCACCGCGCCCGTTCCTTATCCAGTCGATGAATATCTTGCGAATCGATGCGGTTTTCTCATACGTGGAACTCCAACGTATCCCTCTGCGCTTCGGAAACCAGCCCGGCCGTGCTGTTGAGGTAGAAGTATTCCTCGGGCTCCCTGTCGTTGCCGGCAACGCGAAAGGGAATCACCGCCTTGCCTGCCGATCCGGGGTGCTTCCGGTATACCTACGATACCCTCCAAGTGAAGATCGCATGCCGCCTGAAGGCTGTCCCGCCCGTGCCCTTCGACATGTTTGCTGTAACGCAGGTCTGCTGGTACGGTTTGCATCAACGATGCAAGCATTTTCGGCCAGCCAGGGATGCTGCGAGAGTGGGGAAGCGGTCGGTGTAGTCCAGACCGTTGCGGCTTGCCAGCCTCGCGCTGTTCTCTTCGAGGTAGGCAAACGCACGGTTGCCGTCGTACTTCACCTCGTAGAGCCACTCGTCGCCGGGAGGAACCCGATCGACCAGTTTGGCGAGCTGCACGTTGGCCTCGTGAAAGGGATTGCGCGTCAGACGCTCGCTTGCCCCTTGCGCTATCTCCTGCATCGTGCGTCCGGTTCGGATGCTGGCTTCGTCGGTGAAAAAACCCGCCTCGCCGCGCACATACTCGTCTTTTTCCTTGATCAGAAGCCGTATGACGAACCGGAGGGTGCCTTGCGGCTCGTCCACGGCGCCCTCCGGTTCCGGGGTCAGTTCGAAGTCGCACTTACGATGGTAGGAGTCGAGTTCTGGGCGGGTAGAACCCATAGTTGTCTCCATT
>NZ_JAVWUP010000390.1:0-1044 GCF_036667095.1 Gordonibacter sp.
CCCTTGTTTCGGCCTTAGTATTCGAAGCAGCCCGCGATGCTGCCGCACGCCAACAGGCGGCGCACCCTTTGGTGGAGCCAAATATTGCGCCGGGAGCTTGTAATCTCTAGTGCAGGTGTTCAGTGCAGGTTTGTTTTGCCTGACTAAGTGCAGGTTTTCCTGCACTAGAGACTGTCCGGAGGATGCTTTGTCCGGAAAACTTCCACGTTTTCCGCATCTGATGTCTGATTTTGAGCGCAAGGAGTCAGCCTGCATTTGGTGTTTGAAAGACCTAGTGCAGGTTTCAGGGCTCCCTTTTCGACGTCTTGACGGGGCTTTCCTATCGGTTTGCTATCAGCTCAACAAGCTTGGCGTAAGCACGACCTTATCGCGCAAGATAGCTTCGATGCCGAGTGCATCGAGAAAGTCCTGGCCGACGATGGGCGCAATCGCCTCGATGGGACTTATGCCTCCCAAACACTCCCTCGGCGTGGAGTTCACGTGGCTCATCATAAGCGCGCAATCGCGCTCATCTAGGCCGTCCATCGATGTTTTCTTGGGAACTACCCTCCTGTAATACTTATGGTTGCACTCGGCGGCTCCCTTCTGCCATGACGAATAGCTCTCGCAGTAGTAAAGCCTGCACCCGAGCGCCCCTTCTACGCCATTAACGTCGAAGAATTCTCCTCCGTTGTCTGTGAGAAGTAGGTACATCACATCGGCGCCCCGCCTTCCCATGGCGGAGGCGACCAGCCCCAAGGCCGAGACGACCTCGGCTGCGGTACACCCTTGCAAAATCAGAGCCAGCTGAAAGCGTGTGGGTCGGTGCAAAAGCGTGAGCAGGCACTTGCCGCCTATGCGCCCAATCACGGTATCCATCTCCCATCTTCCGTCGCGAACGTCTTGGTTAAGAGCCAGATAGTCCTCCCAGCTACGCCCGGCAAGGCTTGATCGAGGAATACGTCTATCGCTCTTCTTCAATTTCTTTTTCCTGGGTTTGCGTGCCACCGCGTCTATGAGGTGCATCCGACCGGCTCCGACCTCGCCCTTATTCACGTGGGTATA
>NZ_JAVWUP010000391.1:0-1037 GCF_036667095.1 Gordonibacter sp.
CGTGGACGTGCGGGCGAACGAGGTGCCCTATCGTGCGCCCTACTTTGCATGGATCGCGTGTGGGGTCGTGCTGACCGTTATCGCGTTTATGGCTGCCATCGCACTTGCGTCCGCTGCGGCTGCATTCGCGGCGCTCGCCGCGTCGGCGTGCGGTATCGTGGCATGGACGGTGTTGTTCTTCAAAGGAGCCCTCAAAGTGAAGATGTTCCCTATGTACCCGGTTGATCTCAACCTTGACATGTAAGCAGAGGGACGCGCTGCGAGCGCGCTCGTGCTGCGAGCCGCCCGCGCTTATTGAAGGGGAGTTATATGGAAAAGAAATTCATCGGCTGGCGCGTCGTCGTGGCGACCGGCCTGCTCTACGCACTGCTCGGCAACTTCGGCCTGGCGGCCGCCCAGCTGGCCATCCCGGCGATGGCTGTCGATCCGTCCGTCGCCATGAACCGCAGCATGATCGGACTCGGCTTTACCGTGTTTATCCTCATGCAGGGCCTGCCGGGGCCGCTCATCGGCAAGTTCATCGCGAAGTACGGCGCGCGGAAGGCCTTCATTGCCAGCTCGCTGCTCATTATCGCGACCGGCGTGCTCATGGGCCTGTTCGCCGGAGCGAGCACGGTTGCCTACGTGGTGCTGTTCGGCGTGCTCTTGAGCTTCTCGTGCACGCTCGGCGGGCAGATCGCCACGCAGACCACGGTCGGCAGCTGGTTTGTGCAGAAGCGCGGCTTGGCTATGGCCGTGACGATGGGCCTAGGCGGCCTGGTTGCCTTCGCGTTCCCGCTCGTCACGAACGCGGCCATGGGGGAGGCCGGCAACTGGCACAACGGGTTCTACCTCATCTCGGCGATGGCGGTCGTCGCCCTGATTATCGCGTTCGCGCTCATGAAGGACAAGCCCGAGGACGCGGGGCAGGTTCCCGATGGCGCGCTTCCGGTCGGTGCCGAAGCAGGCGCGACCGTCCGACAGGTCGAATCCGAACAGCCGGCATCGAAGGTGTACAAGACCACCCAGCCTAAAACGAGCAGGGAGGCCAGGCGCAG
>NZ_JAVWUP010000392.1:0-1030 GCF_036667095.1 Gordonibacter sp.
ATCGAAGGGATAGTCTTCGTAAGGGCTATCGCTCAGGTCGGGGAGCTTGAACACGCCAACGCAGGGAGCGTCGGCTACCTCATGCAAGTTCTCGATGCAGCCATCTTTGCCGTAGACCGGCTCGACCTCCATATCGATGATGTGGTAGAGCTTAGGCCACATGGAAGCGGCAGTCTTGCGAACAAGCACATCCTCTTCTGCTGTAAGCGCGTCATTTACGCTGTAATAGAGGAAGTGGGGCGTATTGTAGCGAGCGCCGTGCTTTACTTCGATAACATGCGCGCTATGCGCCGCCGTTGCGCTTTCGGGGTTGATGACGAACCAGTCGTTGGGAAACTCCACGACATCGCGGTTGGCGATTTCGGTGAGGTACATGTTTGCTGCCATTTTTGGCTCCAATCTGCGCGCAGCTAGATGCTGTTTCGCGCGTCTGTGATAAGTTTGGTGATTGCATCTGAGCTTGCCTCGATGCGGGCAAGCGAGTGGCGCAACTCGGGGAGAAGCTCCTCGGGCTTGTGCCTGGAATTTACGACGTAGGCGATTTGGTTGAGGTTGGTTGCGGCCCCCTTCAGGTTGCGCAGCATGTCCTTGAGCACACCTTCGTCAACGATGATCGTGGGCCCGTCGCGCTCGCGCAGTGCTGTGCGGCGCAGGTACTCGGAAATGGAGAACCCTGCCTGCTTGGCGCGTGAGGCGATCTGACCGTACTCGCTGGGGGTGACGCGGATATTGATGCGGTTCATATTCGACATGGCGGTCCTTTCTGCGAGATACCGATTAACTGAACAAGTGCAGCTCTGGCGTGTAAGTAAGCTGAATGGTCATGCCCGAGCGTCCAGAGCGGTTCTTTGCTACTTCGACGTCGATGGGCTTGGAGGCCATCAGCGCACTGTTGGATGCAGAAGGCTTGATTACCAGGGCGATGTCGGCGGCGTGGGAGATATGCGCGCTGCCACGGAAGCTTCCATCCTTTGCCATCGAGGACAAGACGATCACGGGCGTTTCGTCGATGTGGGCCATGGCGGCCAGG
>NZ_JAVWUP010000393.1:0-1003 GCF_036667095.1 Gordonibacter sp.
GAGCAACCAACACTCTACGACGGCATAGGTAAGACCGATCCCATGCTGCGCGTCCAGATGGCGTGCGCCTGGGTCGCGAGAGACTACGGCAAAGTGACCTCTCGCTGGATGCGCCTGGTGCGCCTCTGCGAGCGAGCGTACGGCAACGGAGAGGTCTGCATCCGCCGGGGCGACCTGTACCGCATCGCCCAGGAAGTCGGCCTGGACATAACCGTAAGCCGCGAGTTCCGATTTGATAACAACCTGTGGGCGCCGCTATCCCGTTACATGCTGATGTTTCGCCCGAAGCTGGCACGCGTGATCTTCCCGAAGACGTGCGACCTCGACCGCGCAGGCATCGACTTCGAGCGCGTCTGGCACGACACGGTGCACGCCCAGACGTTCTTCCCCGCAAGCACCTGGCAGGAAGCCGTGGAGGCATGCAAAGCACAAGACGTGAGCGCCGCATGAACCCCTACTTGAGAGACGCACGCGCTCCCCTGCTCGACTACCTCGGCCTGTCTGAGATCGAGACGATGGCAACCCGTATCTACTGCGACACGGAGAAGCTGCCCGAAGTCATTGGGGCTATGCGCCCGCGCATGGACACGAGGGGCGGGCATCCCCACATGCACAACGCGACGAAGCACCAGAAGGCCATGGACGAGATCACGGACAGGTACAGGGCAGCACGCGGTGCCATCCGCGCAGGTTTCGCCGGCCCCGTGCTGTTCGCCGTAGTGTCCCATCGCAAGGTGCCGAAAAGCTGGCCAAAGCGCCGCATCGGCGAGCAGGACACCGCGAAGCCGGACAGCTCCAACATCCTGAAGCTGGTGGAGGACGCGTTGAACGGCCTCGCGTACAAGGATGATTGCCAGATCGTCGGCGAGATACCTCTGAAGGCCCCGCGCGTCGGTGATCGCGACTGGCTGGAGATCGAAGTTACCTACTGCGAACCGAGGCGTTGACGGCCATGGGCGAATGGAGGACATCGGAGGTCGCGTACCTCATGGAGCGTGCGGGC